>DASVST010000387.1:0-14381 GCA_036387965.1 Segetibacter sp.
CTTTGTTGTGAGCTTTTTTCAGTAAAATTCTATTGACGAAATTATTCAGGTAATACCCTTTTGTAACAACATCTGTAATGGCTTTTTTTATCTCCGCAGGATCAGTGCTTTTTAGTAAATAACCATGAGCGCCGTTTTCCATAAGGTGGTTCACGAAGCGCTCATCCTCATGCATAGTTAAAACGATGACAGCAATGTTTGGGTAATGTTGGCTTATGTGTTTTGTTGTTTCAATACCATCTTTTACAGGCATCCGCAAATCCATTAGTATCACATCTGGCAGAGCTGTATCAATATTTGAAAGCAGCTCTTCTCCGTTGTCAGCTTCTAAAACAAACTTTAAATTGGTATAATGGCGAAGAGATAAAATAACACCTTTTCGAAAGATTTTGTGATCGTCTGCAATAGCAACTCTTATTTCTCCCATAACAAAATAAAGGTAAATATTCTCTGTGTCAACTACACAATTTATCTCTCTGAGATGTCTTTTGGAATGTCGATGGTTACTTTATAAAACGATTGAGATGCATCCTGCTCGAATAATATATCGCCATGAATAACTCTTAACCGGCTTTGTATGTTTTTTAATCCTAAGCCAACGTTGCTGTTACTCATTCTTATAAAATCATCATGGTTTAATCCACGACCATCGTGGTGCAAACGGATGAGCATATTTTCTTCACCATTGTGTTGTGTCAGGTGAATGAAGCTTGCATTGCTGTGCTTTAAAACGTTATTTATTAACTCTTGTATTACCCTGAAAATCAGTAATTCTTTTTCAGGTTTAAGCCTTATTTTATAATCGTGAAAGCGGCTGTTTACATTGATTGATCCTGAACCATTTATTTTTTGAAAGAAGTCGTTTACCGCACTTTCCAAACCAAAGTTTTTTAAGGTTGGAGGCATAAGGCTATGAGAAATATTACGGATTAATTGTATGGTTTCATCAATGATCTGTTTAGCACTAAAAATTGATTGAAGTTGCTGAGCCTTGTCCTGATTTACCAGGTTCTCATTAAGATATAAACGGGCTGTGGCAAGCAATGGCCCTGCGTCGTCATGTAAATCAGCTGCAATTCGCTGTCTTTCTTCTTCCTGTAATTTTATTGAAGCGCTTAATAGAACCTTTTGTTGTGCAGTTTCCATATCCTGCATCTTCGATTGGTATTTTATGACCCTGCGCTGATGAAAAATGATAAATACAATAAGACCGATGGTTAAAAACAACATTCCAATGGTGCCTATAAAAAGTGCTGATGAAATACCGGAAGTTTGAAGTAAAATCATAGCCTTTTATGTAAGTTGAAATTTTTTCCTCTCTATCGCGTTTGTTTTCATTAGCATAGCAATAGAAAGTATGAAGGTTTTTAAAATCAGAAATACAGAGTTCAGGATAAAATATCTTTTTTGTTCTTCCATGCTTAAATCATCCTGGTATAAGAAAAGGAAAAAAGTACCTGCGGTGTAAATCAGGTAAGCTGAAACTACCCAAAACCTGGGTTGAGAATAGATGTAGAGAGAATCCGGCTTCTTTATTTGCTCGAAAAAATAAAAGATAGATAAACCGATTATTAAAATACATTCTAAGCCATAGGAGAATTCAATATTATTCTTCAATCCTTGTTTAAACAGGAACAAAACCCATAGTGATAGAAAACCAAGTGAAAGAAAAATTATGGTTCGCGTCGCCGAGCGGGTATTAATAGATTCCTTAAAAAAATAGAATAAAAATAAGGTTTCGATAAGAGTGAACAGGTGTGAGAGTATGTATGCAGGAGTACCTGAAGAACTAAAATACTCTTGAGTTATTTCGAACAAAAACCCGATTACCAGTAATAAAAAAATTACCCGTATTGCTTTATCATTTATTCTTTTATTAAAGATAAGATAAAGAAATACGGGTATTAATTCAGTATATAACCCAATATATGATATTAATTCAGTAAGGGGGATCTTAAGAGTTTAGCTCAAATATAAAAAATTATATCTCAACTAAAGGTTATTCCCGAATCCTTACGTTTAATCATACCAACCGGAATCCTTAGAAGTTTCCGGAGTACTGTCGCCGCAATATGGAGGGCAAATTCTTGCTCTGTCAGCAACAATGCCTTTTTTCTTAATCACTTCACCGTTGTCGCCAACAGTTGTGTAGTTTAAAATGTTGTTTCCTTCAGCATCAACACCAACTAATACTAGCTGTCTTATGCCAAGATCATTAATAGCATTAAACATACGAATACCGGTAACACCAGGTTGAGCAAGGATAGCTTCGATCATGTTGCGCCCCATAAAGCTGGCAAGAACATCATCCTGGTTTTGATCGAAATAGGTTTTGATCATTTTCGCTCCTAATTCATAACCTATATCTTCTCCAACTTCAGGAGAAAAGCTTTTGTTCTGTTCTATTACTTTACCTTTTACTACTATTAATTCCGTTTGCATGGTAAATGTTTTAATGGGTTTTAGTTTTTGATTGCGGATTAAAAATCTTCATTTGATTAGTTATCCACAAGGGGTGCACATATTGTGCTTTTTGAACTATTTGGATGAAATTCACTGCTGTTAAGGGTTTTAGCTGATTTTCAGCCATTTTAGAACAGTTAAAATATAGTAAAAGTCCCATGAAATTACAGTAAATTTACGGTAATGTATCGTAGGTTTCCCATGTGTTTTTTGCGAATTGGGGAAAATTTACTACGTATTTCCCGAATTATGCACATCTGTGGATTCATTAACTAGTCGCTTTATTCCCTGTACTTTAAATTTATCCTACACACAACCCCATGTCCGACGAACAAGTGATTAGAATTGCTTTGGCTGATGATCATAAGATTTTCCGTGATGGAGTTCGTATGTCTCTCAAAAACCACAAGGGACTAAAAATAATTTGGGAGGCTGATGACGGCAAGGATATGATGCACAAGCTTAAAATGAAAAAGCCTGATGTGTTGCTAATGGATATCAGGATGCCAGAAGTGGATGGTATACATGCGCTTCAATTGATCAGGAAGGAGTATGAGGAGTTAAAGATTATTATCTTAAGTATGTATGACGATAAAGAGATAATAACAAAGATGATGGAGTTTGGTGCAAATGCTTATCTCGCCAAAACTACAGAGCCGGATGAAATCTTTAAGGCGATAACGGGTTGTATAAACGACGATTTTTACTTTAATGAACTCGTTAATTCAGCAGTACTACTCAAGCTCCAGCAGAAAAAGACTGTTAGAAAATTTGTCTCGTCAACAGTTAAGTTCAATGAAAAGGAATTAAGAATCTTAAGGCTTATGAGCGAGGATAAAACAACTGAAGAAATTTCAGATGATGTTTTTTTAAGCCCACGTACTGTTGAGACAATCAGGCAGAATATGAAAGTAAAAGCTGGTGCAAAGACCATCGCTGGTCTTGTTGTATACGCGATGAGGAATAAAATGCTGGAATAGAAAAAAGGTTGATTGACACCAATCTTTAATCACACACTCTCCAATACGTTCTTCTAAGGTATCGAATCATTTAAACCGGGCGATGTCAATCAACTAACAAATATATTCAACAAGGGTATACATTGGATGCGAACAAATACCCATTTCTTTTGTTGCATTAAATACATCCGGGGTTAGTACATCTCTCAAGGTTAACACGTATCTTTTCTATTCTAACATAGTAGAATAACTAGGTTAAAGTTGGTTATTCATTTTAAAATAAATATCTTTCGACCCTGCGTTAAGTTGTTCTTGAGTTTAATTAAAAGTTTTTAATGAATATAAATAATAATGGTAAGATAAAGGTCTTGATTACCGACGATCATGCATTGTTTAGAACCGGTGTTAAAACTTCTCTATCACATTATCCTGATATCGAATTTATAGGTGAAGCTGAAAATGGGATGCAACTGCTGAACATGGTAAAATTTCTGGTACCAGATGTAATATTGCTAGACATCCAAATGCCAATTATGGATGGAATTGCCACTTTACCTGAAGTAAAAAAGATTTTACCTGATGTAAAAATTATTATGCTTACCATGAATGATGATGTGAGCATGATCAGCAAATTGATGGAAATAGGAGCTAACAGTTATCTCACCAAAAACAGTGATAGCGAAACCATTTACGAGGCAATTAAAACAGTATACACTAATGAGTTTTACTTTAATGAGTACACTAATAAAGCAATGCTAACAGGGTTAAGAACAAGACGGATCGTAGAAACTCCTTTGCCTGAAGATGCTGAGCTTAGTGAAAAAGAAGTGCACGTATTAAAGTTGATGTGCGATGAGAAAAGCACAAAAGAGATTGCTGATATAGTAGATGTAAGCCCCAGAACTGTTGAAGCAATCAGAGATAGATTGAAGTTAAAAACCGGTGCAAAGAGTACTGCAGGATTAATTTTATATGCTGTAAAGCATGGAATTGTGGAGGATTAAAGAAATTATTACGATGTTTATATTTCCCGGCGTCAGCCGGGATTTTCATTTAAACAAGTATGGAAGAATACATAAACGATAATGGCCAAATAATTAAAAAAAATGCCTGGTCCATATCACCCGATAATCGTTCTTTCAGGTATGGAGATGGCTGCTTCGAAACAATAAAGCTGATCAATAACCGGATCATTCTGGCAGACTATCATTTCCAAAGATTATTCAATTCCTTAGAGCTATTGAAATTTGATCGGTCAAAGGATCTTACTTCACAACGATTATCAAGAGAAATACTTGAACTCGCTAATAGAAACAATCACCATCAGCATGCACGTGTAAGGCTCACCTTTTATAGGGGAGAAGGCGGATTATATGATGAGATAAGCCAGCAGCCAAACTATCTTATACAAACGTGGGCTCAATTGAATGACGTAAATCAATTAAACAATCTAGGGCTGGCTGTTGACTTTTTTCCTGATGCACGAAAAGCTGCTGATCGTTTTTCTCATATAAAGAGTAACAATTTTTTACCTTATGCAATGGGAGCTTTGTGGGCAAAGCAAAATCAGTTAGATGATGCAATAATTTTAAATAGTTTCGGTAATGTAGCGGATGCTACCATTGCAAACATTTTTATCGTTAAGGATGGTACTGTTTATACCCCACCACTTTCTGAGGGCCTCGTTAATGGAGTTATGCGCCGGTATATTTTAAAATGCTTGCAGGAAGAGGGTATCCCTATTCATGAAGCCTCGGTAACAAGAGAGGAGGTTTTACAAGCTTCCGAGGTTTTTTTTACAAATGCTCTTTATGGTCTGCGCTGGGTTAGGCAAGTTGCGAAGAGCAATTATGCTTGTCAGATGTCTACCCATCTCCATCAGAAATTTATATCTTCTTTATTCAATTAGTCAGAACTTTTTGTAAGCGTTTCTGTTCTTATTAATGATGGAACCAGTAAACATAATGTGGTTTAGAAGGGATCTTCGTCTTCATGATAACGTCGCTTTATATCACACCTTGAAAGCGGAAAAACCTGTTGTACCGGTATTTATATTCGACAAGAATATACTCGATCAACTCGAAGATAAGGCTGACGGGAGAGTTCAGTTTATACACGCTGCACTGCTGGAAATGCAAATTCAACTTGCAAAGGTCGGCAGTACTTTAGAAACCTATTACGGCACACCAAAAGAGATTTTTATTAGCATCATCAAAAAGTATAAAGTTGAAAATGTGTATACGAATCACGACTACGAGCCTTACGCTCTTGAACGTGATACAACTATAAAAGAGCTTCTAGATGCCGCAGGAATAAACTTAATCACCTTTAAGGATCATGTAATATTTGAAAAAGGCGAGATACTAAAGGATAATAAAAGTCCATACACAGTGTTCTCTCCATACAGCAGAAAGTGGAAGGCGATGTTGAATGAATCACACCTAAAAGCGTATTCCACAAGTGAATTTTTCTCAAACTTTTACAAGCAATCATCTATCTTAATTACTGCGCTTGAAGAAATGGGATTCAGGAAGACAGAAACACTCTTTCCTTCGAAGCAGCTACGAGAAGATATCATTAAAAAATACAAATCTACCCGTGATTTTCCTGGTTTAGTTGATGGTACTTCAAGGCTAGGGGTTCATTTGAGATTTGGAACAGTTAGCATTAGGGAGTTAGCATCGATCGCTAAGGCAAGTGATGAAACGTATTTAAACGAGTTGATTTGGAGAGATTTTTACCAGATGATACTGTGGCATTTTCCCCATGTCGGAAAAGGAAAAGCTTTCAGGCCTGAATATGAAAACATCGAGTTTAAAAATGATGAAAGGGAATTCAAATTGTGGTGTGAAGGACAAACAGGCTACCCCTTGGTGGATGCAGGTATGAGAGAGCTAAATGCAACAGGATTTATGCACAATCGCGTAAGAATGGTAGTTGCTTCTTTTCTCACAAAACACTTATTGATAGACTGGCGTTGGGGAGAAGCTTATTTTGCACAAAAGCTATTAGACTTCGAATTAGCATCTAACAACGGTGGGTGGCAATGGGCTGCAGGCAGCGGTTGCGATGCTGCTCCATACTTTAGGATATTCAACCCTATGTTGCAAATGCAGAAGTTTGATAAAGACTTTGCTTATGTAAAAAAGTGGGTTCCCGAGTTCCAGGAGTTCACGTATACAAAGCCAATCGTTGAGCATTCAATTGCAAGGAAAAGAGCTATTGAAGTATATTCAAAAGCTCTTAAGACTCATCATCAATCTGCATCATCAAATCTTGGATTAACAAAGTTGTTTAGCTTACTACCAAAGCGATAGCTAATACCGAAGCCGCTATTAAATCTAAACTTTGATGCCAGTTCTCTTTGTCTTGTAAGAACCTGTAAAGCAGTAGCACGCCCCTTTATTAAATGAATTTGGTTGTTAACTCTTGCTCCGGACATATAGGAAAAGACAGAAAGCCCACCTGTTATACGCACATCAAAATTTAAGTAGAGACTAATACTGTTCAACTTTGTATTGTGCAGATAGGTACTGTACTCTGCCTGAGAATTTATTGTTCCCCATTTTTGTTTTAAAGAAAGATTCACTGACACTTCATGTTGTAATAAATTTTCTTCAGTCTTGAAATAAATAGTAGTGTCGTAATATTTATTTTTCCTCAGGTTAATAGTGGTGTTAACAGTAAAAAACTTGTTGTTGACTTCCTTATAAGGAAAGATTGCGTATTCAATACCTACGCCAAAATTCATTCTGCTTTTATTGTTAGAAAAAGTACTGTTACTAATTGATGCCTGGTAAGCAGCACTCCAACGGCCACTCAGGCTTTTTACAAGGAAATGTTCAAAGTTGTAGTTGCTGTTTTGAATGGTTTCGATCTTTTCCCCTGTCGAATCATCGAAGTACCTTTCAATCGTTTGACCGGCATTGGCGCTAAAGCCAGTTTTTAATTTATCGGTGGTACGGTTAGCTGAAAAGTTACCATTAAACCTATTGCTCTTATATACTTCCTGAAGATTGATATTGCCGTTTGCACCTGCCCTAAATACCCAATAGTTCCATTTATCTTTTGTGTTTGCATTAGAAGCTGCTGCATCACCCTCCTGGCTCTTCTTCATGTTTATATTTATATCCTTTGCATAATCAGTTTTCAATATAAAGGGCGTAAGTCCCCTTTTTATATATTGAACCATTTCATCTCTGCTCTCAGATTCAGTAGCATTAGGATCAATGTTTACACGAATAGTGTCTTTTATATTTCTAAATTTGTTTTGACCATAAAATATCATTTGATATTGAGTGCCACCATTGCCATTACGTTGGGATGTTATTAGCAAGTGTACATCAGATGCAACTCTATCGAGTAAAAAATCAACAATATTTATCTCGGTTCTAATGAAAGTTCTATCACAATATGTGTTGCTACAATCAACAAAAACCTTTAATCGGTTCAAATTAGGTGTTGCAGTTCTTTGGGTGATGTTATCCGCAGCTGTACTGTTTTGGTTAACTGCAGTAGTTTCTATTTTACTGGCTGGGGGAGTGATTTCTGGTTGTTTCTCATCAGTTCTGCTTTTAGCAGTTCTAATACCATTGCCTGCCTTTCTCACATCAGTTGAAGCAGGATCTGTTTTTGCGATCTCATCAGCAGGTTCCGTTTGAGGAACTTTTGAAATATCAGTTTGTTTCTTCCGGGTACCGAAAAACGCAGCAACGTCAGGCTTTACAAGTAAGAAGCCAACGGTGAATTGGTTTGCTGAATTAAGTTGCTGATCAGATAAGTTATTCATTTGCTTAAGCATCTGGACCGATACTTTAAACCTGGCTAAAACATGTGTTATTGTCTCATTTGGATTTAATCTATAATCCACAGGTACAAGTGCTTCGCTTCTTAAAGTTGAAGCTCTTTGAATAAAGTTTTGAGCCGTCAAAGGTATTTGTAAGGTTCTTGCGAAGACCTTTCCATCATGTAGGGCTAAGTCATTATAGCTCGCTATCTGGGAGGAAGATATATTGTACAGTTTCGCTATTGATGCATACGTTTCGTTTTGAGAAACATTATGAGTAACATAGAAATTAGGATGAATACCCTTTATTAATAATTGTTGTTGTGAAAACGAAAGGAAAGGAAGTAGTACAATAAAAAGCAGGTAGATTTTTCTCATGGCAGTAGTTGATGCGGCTAAATTACAAAAACATCACTTGGATAATGTTATTTAACATTTTAACAACTACAATATACCATCTGCGTTCAGCTCTTAATGATGACAGTTCCCACTTAGAGGAAGCATTCAAGCTGAAGTAGGAACACGCCGCTTTTATTTGGGAGTTTGTTTATGCCTAAACCATAACGGTACATTAAGTTGCTCAAGGTGTAATAGAACAGGATGGATGAATCAACTCTTACCGGGTATCAAATCTTGGGTTGACGAAATTATTAAGCTTGCTGCCAAACCGATATGAAAATCCAAAGCTGCTTGAGAAGGTATAATTAGAAGCTACCTGCCTTCTTCTTGTAAGTATATCACGAGGATCCAATTGTTCTCCTGATAAATATATCTGATCACGAATGAGCCCGGCTTCTGTGTATCCATATACAGACAAGCCACCTGAAATTCTAACATTGATACTAATGTTCATTATCAGGTTATTCCGTTTCCAATCGCTAAGATAATTTCGATAAGTAAGGCTCGAGTTTATGTTTCCCCACTTTTGGTTAACAGATAAATTAGTAGATAAGACCTGCCCGTACAAAATCTCTTCAGTTTTACCATAGATGGTGGTATCATAGTATTTATTTTGTCTTACATCAACACCATAATTGATTGTCCAGAATTTGTTGTTTACTTCTTTATACGGGAAGATGGCATATTCAATGGCAGGTCGAAAATACAGGCGCTGCTTATTGTTTGAAAAAGTACTATTTGAATAGTTTGCTTCGTAGCCAATGCTCCAGTGGTCGCTTATGCTTTTTATCAAGAAGTGAGAAACGGTATAGGAGGTGTTTTGTATAATATCTTCTGAAAACCCACTTGGACGAGAGGTGTCTTCATACTCATAAGAATCTGTATTTCTATCACCATAAAAATTCAGACCTACCTTCAATTTATCTGTTGTTCTGTTGGCAGATAAACTGCCGCTATAATAGTTGCTTTTATAAACTTCATTAAGACTGATGCTACCACTTGCTCCAGTGTTAAATACCCAATAATTCCACTTGTCTTTTGTGTCGGCATTCGAAGATGCATCCAAACTTTGCAAGTCTTTCTTCATCTGAATGTTAATATCGCCGGCAAAATCTGTTCTGGCTATAAAGGGAGTCAGCCCCAGCTTCATATAGGTCAACATCGCCTCTCTTCTTTCATTATCTGTCGCATTCGGATCTATATTAAAGCGAAGGGTATCTTTTGTGTTTCTAAACCTGTTTTGCCCGTAAAATATCATTTGAATCTGGCTTCCACCATTTCCGTTACGTTGAGATGTAATAAGCATATGTACATCAGAGGCTACCCTGTCAAGCAAAAAATCAACAATATTAATTTCAGTTTTTATAAAATTCCGGTCACACCAGGTATTGCTGCAGTCGACAAATACTTTAAGCCTATTATTCTTTAGAGAAATAGCTTTCTCAGATGAATTTTCGATAGGTGTAACTATGCCCGAAGTTACTGCTGATGTGTCTTTTTGTAGAATTGCGGAATCTTTTACATTGGTTTCCTTTTTTACATCTGTGGGTGCTGGATCTGTTTTTTTAAAGTCATCAACCTTTTTTATTTCGGGAGCTTTGGTCGCATCAGTTGGTTTTTTGCGCGTGTCAAAAAAGGAGGCTACTTCAGGCTTTACAAGCAAAAAACCTACGGTGAATTGATTGGTAGAATTAAGTTGCTGATCTGATAGGTTACTCATTTGCTTTAGCATCTGAGTCGATACTTTGAACTTGGCTAAAACATTTTTTACTGTTTCGTTCGGGCCTAGTTTATAATCCACAGGTACAAGAACTTCGCTCCTCAAGGTTGATGCTCTTTGAATAAAATTTTGTGCTCGAAGAGGTATTTGCAAGGTTCGGGCAAAGATCTTTCCATCATGCAGCGTTAGGTCATTATAGCTCGCTATTTGTATTGCGGATAAATTGTAGAGTTTTGCTATAGAAGCATAAGTTTCATTGGGAGACACAGTATGTGTAACATAGAAGTTAGGATGATTCCCTTTTATGAATAGTTGTTGTTGTGAAAAAGCGAAGAATGGAAGTAATACAATACAAAGCAGGTAAACTTTTTTCATGGTTGTGGTTAACGTGGCTAAATTACAAAAACATCATGCTGATAATTAGAATTAACAGTTTTTAACAACTGTACTATAGCTTCTTTTCCTTCTGCTTGCAGGGATATAGTAAAGTCATTTACATAGAGGTCTATATGTTTTCTCATAACTTCCTCACTCATTTCTTGTGCATTGTTTTTTATAAAGTTAGTTAGATGCGGGTATTGAGAAAATGCATACTTCACGCTCTGGTTTATAAATTCATCAACTTTCGTTTGTGTGTCTTTATCAAGGCTTCGTCTTGCTACAATTCCACCTAAAGGAATAGGGACGTTCATTTTTTGCTCCCAATATTCACCTAAATCCATAAGCTTTTTTAATCCCTTCTGCTCGTACGTAAATCTATTTTCATGAATAATAACTCCTGCATCAACCTGCCCCGATAATACTGCATCTTCTATTTCATTAAAAATTAAAAACTTTTTATTTTTTGCATTCGGAAAAGCAAGGCTAAACAGCATGTGTGCAGTCGTATTTTCTCCCGGTATAGCTATAGTAGAATTTTCGATTGTTGATTTTTCATTATCGAATTTCTGTTTGCTTATTAAAAGCGGACCTACACCTTTTCCTAAGGCGCTTCCGCTATTTAAAACCATATAGCTATGAAGAATTAACGGTAAAACACCGTAGCTTATTTTCGTTACATCTAATTTTTCCTGTATTGCCCAGGTATTAAGTGTTTGCACGTCCTCAAGCACATAGTCAAATTTTAAATCATGTGTGTCAATTTTATTATTTACAAGCGCGTCAAATATGAAAGTATCATTGGGGCATGGACTAAATCCTAAGGTAAGTTTCACTATTTCAGTTTATATAAACGTTCAATCAGTTTCAATGTTGTAGTAGTTAAGTTTGAAAGAGCTTCATTCATTTGCCACTTACTTTTATCTCTTTCTCCCACCATATTACTTACCGCTCGTATTTGAATAAAAGGAGTGTTAGTAAGAAGCCCAACATAATGCAGTGCAGCTCCCTCCATGCTTTCAATTTGTGGATTATATTTTTTTTGCAACTGGTGTATTCTTTCTTCTCGTGTAGTTATTTCATTTACTGTTATAGAAGAAACTTCCGAAAGGTTTAGCAGGCTAAATTTCTCTAACCATACATTCGGTAACTTTTTTTTTCTGAATGGGTACTCATTAGCGGCTTCAAGTTTTAAATCGAACACATCTTTAAACTGGTAGTTTTCTTCAACCCCAAGATCACCTAGCAATTCGTCTTTAACTACCACGAGTTTACCTAAAAGGTTTTTTTCGAAAGTTCCTGCTATACCAATTTGTATAATAAGATCTGGTTGTACTTCTACAATTAGTTTACTTAGAGAAAAAGTTGTTGCCAAAATTCCAACTCCGCTTTTATGAAATGAAACCTGCAGCCGCGAACTCTCTCCAGTATATAAAGGATTGATATTTTCATTCACGCCAGCCCATTCGTTTACAGTTGCAGATGTAATAACTACTCTCATTAGTCAAAGGTCTATATAATGATTAAGTCTGCCAATGCTTTGGTAACCAAATATTACCTTTGCGAAAATTGCTATGGATGGTGTATTTGACTCGGTTAGAACATTTCAACGCAGCACATAAGCTTTTTAATCCTGATTGGAGCAAGGAGAAAAATGAAGAAGTTTTCGGTCCTTGCGCAAACGAAAACTGGCATGGACACAATTTTGAATTGCTTGTAACAATCAAAGGCAACGTAGATCCATCTACCGGTTTTTTATTCGATGCAAAAAAGCTAAGCAAGCTTATAAAAGAGCATGTTATCGAAAAACTTGATCATAAAAACTTAAATGTAGATGTGGACTTCTTAACCGGTAAGATGTGTACTACAGAAAATCTTTCAATAGAAATCTGGAAACAATTACAACAACATTTGCCTTTACATGTTATGCTACATTGTATTAAGCTTTACGAAACACCAAGAATTTACGTGGAGTATTACGGAGAGTAAATAAAAAATTTATGAACAAAAGAGTGGCGGTATTTAGAAAGGAACATTTCAATGCAGCACATAGGTTAAACAATACCTCGTGGAGCGACTCAAAAAATGAAGCTGTCTTTGGTAAGTGTAATAACTCAAACTATCATGGGCATAATTACGAGCTGATTTTGAAAGTTATAGGCGAGCCAAATCCTGAAACAGGTTACGTGATTGATATGAAATTACTAAGTGACATTATTGAAGAAAATGTATTGAGTAAATTAGATCATAAGAATTTAAATCTTGATGTGCCAGAGTTTAAAAGTCTTAATCCTTCTGCAGAAAATATTGCGATAGTTATCTATGATATTTTAAGGGAGAAGATTGATGCAAGCCTTGACATACAGGTTCGTCTGTACGAAACTGAAAGAAATTTTGTCGAGTATCCTATACTATAATTTAAACCATCACCATGGCTTATAGAAAAGTAGAAACTTTTGATGAAGATGTAACCGCAGCGCTTAGTAAAAGCTATAAGGAAGCCTTGGGATTACTCGGCGAGGATCCTGAAAGAGAAGGCTTGCTTAAGACACCTGAGCGGCTTGCAAAAGCCATGCAATTTATTACACAAGGTTACCAGCAGGATGCGACAGCTATTTTAAACTCTGCTAAATTTCATGAAGAAGTTAGCGAGATGATTGTTGTAAAGGATATAGAGATTTACAGTATGTGCGAACATCATATACTTCCATTTTATGGTAAAGCTCATGTTGCATATATCCCCAACGGCTGGATAACGGGGTTGAGTAAAATTGCAAGGGTAGTTGACGTATACTCCAGAAGACTGCAAGTGCAGGAAAGATTGACAACGCAAATTCTTGATGCGATCAAAGATACTTTGCAACCTTTAGGTGTAGCAGTAGTAATAGAAGCTTCACATTTATGTATGATGATGAGAGGTGTATCAAAGCAAAACTCTGTGACTACTACTTCTGCCTTTTTCGGTGAATTCGAAAAACATACAACACGCAGTGAGTTTATGAAACTCATTGGCTCCAAATTACATTAACATATAAGATCATCAATATGAAACATGCTTATGTATTTCCCGGGCAGGGCAGCCAGTTTTCGGGTATGGGTAAAAACTTATATGAAGCCAATTCTGTTGCCAAAGACTTGTTCGAACAGGCAAATGAAATCCTGGGCTTTCGGATTTCAGATATCATGTTTAATGGAAGTGATGATCAATTAAAGCAAACTGAAGTAACGCAGCCTGCTGTTTTTTTGCACTCAGTGATTGCCTATAAGACAATAGAATTTGCCAACCCAGATATGGTTGCCGGGCATTCCCTCGGCGAATTTTCTGCTCTTGTTGCTAATGGAGCTTTAACTTTTGAAGACGCTTTAAGGCTGGTAAGTATTCGTGCAAAAGCAATGCAAAAAGCATGTGAACTAAATCCTTCAACGATGGCTGCAGTTCTGGCTTTGGATGATGCAAAGGTTGAAGAGATTTGTTCAGCAGTTCAAGCGGAGACAGGAGAAGTAGTTGTAGCTGCCAATTATAATTGCCCCGGTCAATTGGTTATTAGTGGATCATTACAAGGTATACAAACTGCTTGCGAAAGAATGAAAGCAGCCGGTGCAAAACGTGCTTTAGTGTTACCTGTGGGTGGCGCATTTCACAGCCCGTTAATGGCTCCTGCAAAAGAAGAATTAG
>DASVST010000388.1:0-1984 GCA_036387965.1 Segetibacter sp.
ATATTCCTGTTCCTGTCCCTATTAGAGCTGATACAATTACACTACATGTCAATCATTATAGGAGAGGGAAGAAATAATTTCCTGATCGAGTGGAATGAAAACAGGGAAGAAGAGGGAATTGACGAAGTTTTGCTGCCACCAAATCCTTCTCATAATTGATCAGACGTCATTGCAAGGAGGAACGACGAAGCAATCTGCTGATAACTTATCTGGTATATTACGAACTTAGAGTTAAGATAGGTGCCGATTCAATTTGCTAATCAACCATTAATTTACTAATCCGCACATCTTCTAATCTGCACATTTGCACATCAATATCACCCATGTAACGCTGTAACGCGAATCTTATCTTTCATCATTTCTCTCACAGTATCAGCAACAGCCTGGGCATCATATTCACACTCTCTGTGAAGTTCTTTAATGCTGCCATGCTCAACTAAACGATCAGGAATACCAAGCATTTTTACTTCAGCTTTGTAATTATGTGCAGCCATAAATTCCAAAATTGCACTTCCAAAACCACCAACGATCGTTCCATCTTCAATTGTTATCACTTTATCAAATTTGGCGAATACTTCGTGCAGCAATTCTTCATCCAATGGCTTAACATAGCGCATATCATAATGAGCAGGATCTACACCTTGCGTTCTTAATTCTCTTATTGCTGTTGTTACATAATTTCCCGGATGTCCGAAAGAAAGAATTGCAACATCTTCACCATCCTTAATTTTTCTACCCCTGCCTATTTCAACTTTTTCAAAAGCTGTTCTCCACTCTGTCATTACACCTTCTCCTCTTGGATAACGAATCACAAATGGATAATTTGTTTCATCAAGCTGTGCAGTGTACATCAGGTTTCTTAACTCAGATTCATTCATCGGTGCACTGATCACCATATTTGGAATACACCTGAAGTAAGCAATATCGTATGCGCCATGATGGGTTGGTCCATCTTCACCGACTAAACCTGCTCTATCTAAACAAAATACTACCGGCAGTTTTTGAATCGCTACATCATGCACAACCTGGTCAAATGCCCGCTGCATGAATGATGAATATATATTACAGAAAACCCTCAAGCCCTGTGTTGCCAATCCCGCACTTAACGTAACGGCATGTTGCTCACAAATACCAACATCAAAGGAGCGATGCGGCATTTTGTCCATCATAAACTTTAGAGAACAGCCGCTTGGCATTGCCGGTGTTACACCCATTATCTTATCGTTAGCTTCTGCAAGCTCAACAATAGTATGTCCAAATACATCCTGGTATTTAGGAGGCTGTGGTACTTCAATTTTTTTCTTTACGATCTCACCTGTTATCTTATCAAACAACCCCGGCGCGTGCCATTTTGTTTGGTCTTTTTCAGCAAGAGAGTAGCCCTTGCCCTTTACGGTGACTATATGAAGAATCTTAGGTCCGGGAATTTCTTTTAGATCTTTTAATGTATCTACGAGCTTAGTAATGTTATGTCCATCAATAGGACCAAAATACCTCAGCTTTAATGCCTCAAATAAATTAGCGCTGCTGCTTACCATACCTTTCACACTATCGGTAAGCTTTTGTGCCATTGCACGTGTAAAACCTTTACCAACCGGAAGTTTTCCCAACGCATTCCAAACCTCATCCTTCACCTTATTATAAGTAGGCGAAGTTGCAATATCAGTAAGGTATTCTTTAAGCGCACCAACATTAGGGTCGATGCTCATACAATTATCGTTCAGAATAATAAGTACGTCACTGTCTGAAACGCCTGCATGGTTCATAGCTTCGAAAGCCATACCTGCGGTCATAGCACCGTCTCCAATTACAGCAACTGCTTTGCGATCTTTCTCGCCTTTGTATTTTGCAGCTATAGCCATGCCTAAAGCTGCCGAAATAGAAGTGGAAGAATGACCTACACCAAAAGTGTCGTACTCGCTTTCAGTTCTTTTTGGAAAGCCGCTAAGTCCGTTATACTTTCTATTTGTGTAAAAATTATCGC
>DASVST010000389.1:0-11999 GCA_036387965.1 Segetibacter sp.
AAACCAAACCATGATGGGTTTGCTTTTTCAGGAATGTAGGGCAGTATCATGTGCTCTTCGAATTGCTTTAAATTTTTTAAATAAAAAGCAGCATTCTTTCTCCGTGCTTCAATAAAGGCAGGGAGTTTTTTGAACTGGGCACATCCAAGAGCCGCCTGTATATCGGTTACTTTAAGATTATAACCAAGATTAGAATAGATATACTTGTGATCGTATCCATAAGGAAGGTCACCTAATTGCCAGTCGAAGCGCTGTGTACATGTATTACTTTTACCGGGATCACACCAACAATCCCGTCCCCAGTCCCTGATCGATAATGCAGTCTTTTTTACTTTAGAACTGTTGATTACAACCATTCCGCCCTCACCCATTGTGATGTGATGTGCGGGGTAAAAAGATATGGAAGACATATCGCCGAAAGTACCGCACAGTTTATCGCCCCATGTTGCACCTAAAGCATCACAACCATCTTCGAGCACCCATAAATTGTGGCGCTTTGCAACATCCATAATAACATCCATATTATCAGGAATGCCCACAGTGTGCGGCATAAAAATGCAACGTGTTTTAGGAGAAATTGCTTCTTCTATTTGTGTTACATCAATATTGTATTCACCGGGCTTGCAGTCAACAAAAACAGGTATTAATCCATTTTGTACAATAGGGGTTAATGTTGTGGGAAAAGTAACTGCTGGTGTTATAACTTCATCCCCAGGCTTTAGATGTTCCTTTACATTAGGACTGCAAAGCGTTGAAATCATTACCAGGTTGGCAGATGAACCGGAGTTTACAATGAGACATTCTCTTGCACTAAAAAATTTACGCATCGTCATCTCAAACTCTGCCGCATAAGGACCTGCGGTAAGCCAGTATTGCAATACACTGTCTACGCCATACCTCAATTCTTCATCATCGTACACTCTGCCTGAGTATGCTACCTTAGTTGTACCCGGAATGAACTCTTTCTTTTTATGAACCAGGTCATAGTACTCAGTTGTGAGTTTCATTATTTTATTATGCAGTTCTAACTGTTCCTTTTCTATACTCATATTTTAAGTTTACCATTTACTGTAAAAGGGTTGTAACCTATTGTACAATAATCTGTATTAACAAAATCATTTTTAGAAAACAATCTTTTTGAATCGAAGATTATTTTATCGTTTAGTTGGTTGTTTCTATCAAAATCTAAAAGGTCGAGATATTCTTTCCAGTTGGTACCGATGATAATAATGTCAGCTTTTAAAACATTTTTTTTCCAATCTTTAATAAGTGAAAGATTAGAGTTATTTGGATATAATTTCTCCACATGCTCCATAGCAATTGGGTCGTGTGCCTCAGTTTTGCAACCTTCTTTTAAAAGATGATTTAAAATTTTTATCGCACTTGATTCTCTTATGTCGTCTGTGTCGGGTTTAAAAGCTAATCCTAAAAAGAGTATTTTTTTATTTTGAAATGAACCAATTTTTGATTTTAGAATTTTAAGAGAAGACGAGGCTTGATCATCATTTACATTCAATACCGCGTTAGTCATTTTCATTGGAAGACCCATGTTCATTCCTTGTGTTCGTATTGCCTGTACATCTTTAGGAAAACAGCTTCCGCCAAAGCCAGCACCTGGTGTGAAGTATGAAGTGATATGAGGAGTAATTCTTGTTCCATCATTAAGGATAGGGCTCCATCTTTTATCAGCAGAAATGCCTTTCACTACATCGTTGTAATCTATATTGCCCAACAAGCCTGATAAATTTGCTAATTCATTATTTAAAGAAATGAGGCATGCAAGAACTGTATTATTCGCATACTTAATCATTTCTGCCGTGCGGGTGTTTACAAAAATCTTATCGCAGTTCCAAGGCGAGTAAATTTCTTCAAGCCTTTGTTTTGTTATATCATCTTCTGAACCAATTACAATTCTGTCGGGATAAAGAAAGTCTTCAATTGCGTTACCTTCTCTTAAAAACTCAGGGTTCATTCCCAATCCGAATTCACCAATCTTCTTACCCGAAAACTCTTCTATCTTTTGCTTTACAAAACTATCAGTAGTACCCGGCACCACAGTACTTTTTATAACAACGGAAATATATTGGTTTGATGTTTTTATATGCTCTCCTATAGTTTTTGCAACACTGCCAATTTGTGTAAGATCAATTTCACCATTTTCTGAAGGAGTACCTACTGCAACAATTATTATATCATTTTGTGATAATGCAGTTGCAATATCTGCAGTTGCAATAAAATTTTTGTTTGATATAACCTGGTGCAACATTTCTTGAAGATCATTTTCATAAATATGAGGTATGCCTTTATTAAGTTGCTCAACAATTTCTGTTCTTAAATCAACACACGTTACCTGGTGATTTTTATAAGCGAGGCAAACACCCGAAACCAACCCTACATAACCCGTTCCAACAATCGCTATCTTCATTATGCTTCTATTGCTTGTGAATTTTCTAAATAATACTCATACGTTCTTTTAAGTCCTTCATCAAGAGAAATGTTTGGGCTATAATTCAAAAGTCTTCTTGCTTTTTCAATTATTGGACAACGCCTGTTAGGATTATCCGTTAAATAATCTTTATCATCACTTATTTTGAAAGTAACATCTAATTTTTTGCCTGTTGTCTCAATCACTTTTATCGCAAGTTCAAGCATAGATATTTCAGGAGTTTCGGTACCAATGTTGAATGACTCTCCATTATGCGCAGATAACAAAATAAGAAGATAGCCCGTTATAGCATCAGTAATATAGCAGAACGTACGGGTAGCTTTTCCATCAGATAATAAATGAATATCCCTGTCATTTAAAGCATCTTTAAAAAAATCGGGTAACACACGCTTGTCAGTAATTTTTAGTCCCGGACCATAATTATTAAAGGGACGTGCAATCTTTACTGGAATTTTATATTGCTGCCAAAAGTTAACGCATAGAGTTTCTCCATACCTTTTTGATTCATCGTAACAGGCTCTAGGTCCGGTACAGCTTACATTACCACGATAACTTTCAGGTGTTGGAATAAACTCAGGTTGTGGGTCGCCATAAATTTCGCTCGTTGAAAAGAAAAGAAAACTATCGCAGGGGTTTTCCTTAGCAAACTCCAATAAGTTTCGCAAGCCAATAACGTTGGCATCCATTGTTTCTATAGGATAAATCCGGTAATAGATTGGGGAAGCAATTGATGCAGCATGAATAATATAATTGCAAACAGGGAAAGATTTTTGTGTTACAATATCTGCTTTTATTATTTCTAAATCGCTTCGCTTTTCAAGTGCTGAAAGCCACTCAGGTATTCCACGCATAAAATTATCCATGCTGTAAACCTTGCAAGGCTCGCTTAACTTTCCTGAATCGTTCAGAGTTAAAAAATAATGGATGAACTGGGAACCTAAAAAACCTGCTGCTCCGGTTAGCAAAATACTCTTACCTGAAAATTGCGAATTTTTAGTATTAAGGTTTTCGATTATTGTAAGTGCATCTCTTGTAAAATGCTTATCCATGATTTAAATGAGTTTATTTAATTTGTACTTCCGGACGTTAATTGTAACAGTCGTACTACTTTGAAGAGAATATAAATGAATACTAAAGATGCCAATTGGTTTGCCGATGAGGTGAGTTAGGCCATTCGACGTTAGTCAAGGTAAACTCCACGATGAGGCCATGAAATTGATGTTAGTACCAAAAATATTTATTAGTTACCTGTGTTATTAAATTGACTACCAGATTTTCCACCTTGGGCTACCGCTATACCATTCAGCATCTAATTCCTGTTTATCTCTTAAGGTGTCCATTGGTTTCCAAAAACCATCGTGTTTGTAAGCTACCATTTCACCTTTTGCTGTAATCTGTTCAAGCGGCTCTTTCTCCCATATTATATGATCACCATCAATATAATCAAACACACCTGGTTCACAAACAAAAAATCCGCCATTGCTCCATGCCCCATCGCCTTTTGGCTTTTCGATAAAAGAGTACACTGTATTTCCTTCGGCAAGTCCTAAAGCGCCAAACTTACCCATTGGCTGAACTGCAGTAACTGTAATGATTTTGCCGTTTTGCTTATGATAATTTAGAAGTTGATGCATATTTACGTCACTAACTCCATCACCATAAGTAAGCAAAAAAGGTTCCCCGTCTGTATACTTCTGAATTCTTTTTATTCTTCCACCGGTCATCGAATCAATACCAGTATCAACCAAAGTAATAGTCCACGGTTCTGCAAAGCTTTGATGAGTTTTAATAGAATTATCCGCAAGACTAACAGTAACATCCGATTGGTGTAGGTAGTAGTTAGCGAAGTATTCTTTTATCATATAGCCTTTGTAACCAAGACAAATAACAAAATCATTAAACCCGTAGTAAGAATAAAGCTTCATGATATGCCATAAAACAGGTCTGCCCCCAATTTCAACCATTGGCTTTGGGCGAAGAGAGGTTTCTTCAGAAAGACGTGTGCCGAGTCCACCGGCGAGGATTACTACTTTCATGACGGGAGAACTATAATTTTATGGTTGATTGTTCTCGTTTTTCTGTTAGTATTCATGTGAAACTTTCATAAACCTTTTTATTGGTAAAATTTTATTTATTTTCTTGTCGAAATAAAATTCTTTCATCCTGATGCGGGAAAAAGTCCAAAGATTCTTTAATGTCCATTTAAAATCAATATATTTTTTTTCCTTTGACTTTGGCGATCTCTTTAAATAATATTGATAAAGAAAGCGAAATTTGTTCCTCGTTAAAGAATGCCACGGTTTATTTGGTGTTATATAGTGAATTATAACTTTATCCTGAAGTAGCTCTTTGGTAGGCACCTGCAGATATTCAGCAAGAAATGTAAAATTGTATTTTCTATCTATTCTAAACCATTTACCAATTAAGGTGGCATTTAATGCATCTTGTTCAAGAAGCAACGTAGTTTTTTCAGGGTAAGTCATTAAAAACTTTATTGCATTTTCAGTAACCATCTGATTCCTCCAATTGTCCAAATGCATTACCATTACACCTGCATTAAAGTAATCTTCTAAAGTATGAATTCCAAGTTCGTGTCGCACAAGCAATATTGGGTCTGAAACTGCTGCTAAAGGTGCGTTACCAATGTTAATATCGTATAACTCTTTCAGGTTGTCAATAACTATTGTATCACAATCAATATATAATAATTTTTCTATACCGGGATGTACCATTGAAGGAAAGAATAATCTATAATAAGTAGCTATAGAATAATGAGAGTGTATATAAAATTTCCTTCTTAACTCTTCATCATTAACATCGTAAAAAACAATTTCAGAATTATTTTCTATGATGAATTTTGTTAACTCTTCTTTTTCTAAGTTATTTAAACCAGTGGCTATTATATGAAAAGAAAATTTATTGTTTTTGTTGTTGTAAAAAATAGAAGTTAAAAGAGCATAAACATGAACTGTGTAAGTTTTATCTAATGCTAATGCGATATGTATTCTATCGTTTAGGTTTTTGTTCATATCCGTTGCCATAGCTAATTTGTACGTCCAAAATTCTGTCGGTTTCGTATTTTAAGAATTCAATATTAGAACTTAAGAAGAAAATTGAACACCTAAAATCTTTTTCCTGATTTTTGAAACTATTATGATTATAAACCGAATTTTAAGAGTAAAAGGTAAATCAGGTATGAAATAAAATAGGGTGCCTTTAAGCACTCTTCTATTTGCATACCATTCCCTTACCATCCAATCGTAACGGTTATCGAGAATACTTAAAAATTGAGGAACAATTAAACGGTGATATTCCTTCATCCTTGTTATTTCTTTTTCTTTTGTCGTAGCAACCCTGGTTGTTTGCGGATGCAAACGAAAAAAATTTAGAGGAGAAGAAAAAAAAGCAATCTTTCCCTCCTGCGATAGAAGCTTCCTCCAGAACAACCAATCTCCTAACATTTTCATTTCAGTAGATTCCTGAAGTATATCCCCATTTAAAGGCTTTTTAAATACAACCGCACTTGCGTTAACAATAGTGTTTCTAAAACTCAGATAATTATCAAGCTCAACTGCTGTTTTTTCAATGTAGTCATGCTTCCATTTGCGTCTGTCAATCTCATCTGCCCAAATTGATAATCCATTAAGAGTACCATTTTCGTCAACCACCATTGATTGGCAGTAGGACAAAACTAAATCGGGTTCAGTGAGAAAAGGCTGCATTAAACAGTTAAGAAAACTTTTATCTGAATAATCATCACTTTCTGCAATCCAAATGTAGGGGGCTACTGCAAGTTCTAAACCTTTTTGCCATTGTTTAAAAGGGCTACCGCTATTGTTTTCATTATAAATAATGTGTTTTACTTTAGGATGATTTCTATAAAATTCAATTATATCCCTACTATTATCTGTTGAGTAATCATCTAAAATAATTAATTCAAAATCTGTCCATGTTTGATTCAAAATCGAATCAATTCGTTGTCTTAAAAATGTTGCGTGATTATAATTAGGAATGATGACAGAAACTAATGGAGTCATTGAAAAATATCAGATTAATATTCGCTCGGAACTCTTAGTTTGTTAGCCATTCTATTGTTGTTTTTAAACCTCTTTGTAATGATGTGGAAGGAAACCAATTATTTAAGGCTGAGACCTTGGATGAATCCAAGACATTGTAGTTTACATCAAAAGGTCGTGATGGCAAGTATTCAATATTAGGAGATAGGTTTGTTTGCTCTTTAATATTATCTACAACCTCATTAATAGTATAACCGATACCTGATCCTGTATTATAAACTGCTCCGTTTTCACCAAACTCAATTATATCATTAAGCACTTTACAAAAATCATCTATATATAAATAATCTCTCACCTGCTGTCCATTACCAAATATCTGAATTAAATTTTGTTTCAAAATGTTTGCTATAGCAGTAGCTATAAATCCCTGACCACGAAAAGGCTTTTGCCCGGGGCCATAAATATTAGACGGTCTGGCAATTTTTGCTTTGAGCCCATAAACCTCTTTATACATAAGCACGTACTTTTCGCAGCTAAGCTTTGTAATTCCGTAGGGAGAAAGAGGAATATTTGTATGATTTTCACCTATACTTTTAAATGTTTCAGGATTCCCATACACGGTACCCCCCGATGATATATATACGTATTCGGCATTTGGAAGTTGTTTTACAAACTCAAGATGACGAATAACATTATAAAGGTTTTCAGAATAATCTTTTACCGGATCCGCAAAACTTGAATTAGGTACTGATGTATATGCAAAATCAATAACGATCAGGTGTTTTTTAAGATGTAATAGTTCGGCAATAAAGTGAAAGTCAGAATCAATTCCAGATATCTGACCTCTGAAAACATCAAAGACGTGGCAGTTATTTTTTTTTAAATAACTGGAATATTGCGATCCGATAAAACCTCCAGCACCAATGATTATAAAACATGAGTTACTTTTATTCACAGTATGTATCTAAAAAATAGCTGACATTGTCACTCAGTTTATAAATAGCTATTCAAGACCTTGGTTATCTCAACAGGTATTATATCATCAGTAAATTCGTTGATAACTCTTTGCTTTGCTACTTTTCCTTTCTCCTTAACGATATTTGGATTATGGTAAATATTAGATATTATTTTAGCCACATCACTAACATCCAGATAAGAAGCTAAAAAGCCGGAAGTATCGTTTATTAATTCATTTGCTCCGCCACTTTTTTCAAAGGCGATTAGTGCTTTTTCCATGTAAGCAGCTGTTAATAATACCAGTGGAAATGGGTCTTCCCTGGAGAATAAAACAAATACATCAAAAAGATTTAAATAATCATTGGGAAACTCGGTGTTTTCTATAAAGACTACCTGTTCTGCAACATTACATTTTTTTGCATCCTGAGTAAATATTTTAAAATACTGGTTTGATGCTAAACCTCCTACCCATAGTAGTTTATATGGCACCTCGGGATGTTTGTTTTTTAATTCTACAGCAAGAGGAACTACTAAATCCATTCCTTTTCTAAGTCCGACTGAACCCATTCCCCCTATTATTAACTCACTTGGTTTAATTCCCAGTTCTTCTCTTAGTTGTTTAGAACTTTTATTGATATCAATTTTTGTCTCAATAAATGCATGTATAACTTTTATCTTGTCATTAGGAAGATTAAACTCAGTTAAGAGATTTTCTTTTACTGCATTAGAACCAGCAAGTATTAAATCTATTTTTTGAAGCTCTGTTAGTACATAATCTTTCTTAAAGTAATGCTCTATAACATGAGTAAGTTCATGCATAGCGCAAATTATTTTAGCATTACCTAATTTTTGAAATTTTAAGATGCATGGTAGAGTTACTATTGTATTACCGAAAACAATGGAATAATTGTTTTTAGATAACTTATTTACAATCTCGGAAATTTTATAATCATACGATAATTCAGGATGCAATCTCCTTCGTATTTTGTTTTTTAAACTGTAATTATATACAAACGGAACCACAAAAGTGATAGCGAACTTTTCAAAATCTTGTTTAAGAGGACCATCTTCTAATATTAAAACGTGGAAACTTATTTCAGTATTTTTTTTAAACCAACGCAGGAAATTTAAAAGAACTACAGGAGCGCCTGTTCTGGAAGCATCATGAACAACGAAAAGAATTTTTATATTTTTCACGTTGGGGAACAGCTGCTCTTTAGTTTTTGGTAAAGACTCCGTTCAGGTTTCTTGTCCAATTTCTTGTTTATTACTTCGAAGCTTTTTAACCCCATTTGCAACCATTTTGTTTGACTTAACCAAGCCCTTTCCATTGCTTCAGAAAACGATTCTGTGGTTGGAGCGGCAGATACAAAACCGGTTTCATTCTCAACAATCAATTCTGTATTACCACCTACATCGGTTACAACTGAAGGTCTGCCACATGCCATGGCCTCGACCAGACTGATAGGCAGCCCTTCACCCGCACTGGGTATAAGTAGTATATGGTTTTGTTTCCAAATTCCAGTTACATCAATTACATGCCCATGGAATTCTATACGATCTTGTATATCAAAAAAACCAGCCAAATCCTTTAAATACTTTTCTCCACTCCCACTGCCATAAAGATTTAGCTTCCACTTCCTTTCTTTCCATTGCGTAGCGCTCAAAACTTCCATAGCAGTATCATGTCCCTTATAGCCAACGAAAGCTCCTACTAATGCCATATGAATGACTGAATCGTCTGACCATGACAATGGCCGAGTTGGTGCAATTAAATTAAGAGGATTCCAGGTTAACTGTGCATTTTGAAGTTTACATGCTAATCTTCTCTCAGTTAACTTCCATTGACGCTTAGATACGAAATAGACATTTTTGGCATTTTTGAAGATGTCAACGGCACCCGGATATATTTCTTTCGGCGGTATATAACTGTACTGCTGTACATTGCTGTGACAAACGAAGGAGTAAGGGATATTATGCTCTATAAGTAAATTATACAAACGCTTATGCTCGAAGGCAAATTCAAAAATTTCGCCAAGACTGATAAAAACTACATCTGGTTTAAAATCTACAATGGTTTGATAATCTTTTTTTAAAAAGTCCCGGCGATTTGTAACGAAACGTATTAGTTTTTCTATTCTTCCAACTTTCTCGTGTAAGCTTCGTCTAAAATGAACTTCTGCACCTTTCTCTATAAGTAACTTTATTTTTTGATGTAGGTTTTTCCATTTATATACAGAAACAAACACTTGATCTCCTTGTTCCAATGCATGTAAAGCTGTGGCGTTCCATAAAACCTCGCTTCCACCCCAAGGCATTCCACCCATTAATGATATAAAAGCAATTCTCAAAAAGTGAAATGATTAATTAAAAATTATTATCAATTACATTGAAAACATCTTATAAAGTATGTGCTAACCCATACTCATCAATATAATTGAGTATTTTGTCATCCACTGTCATATCAAATTTTCTGGCAAAAGAATATCTGAAGGCAATTTTGATAACTTCTCCTTGTCGTTTATTGTAAAAGTAACTGGTAGTGGAACAATTTGGTTTATTCAACTTTATTCACCTAAAGATTAAGGTATCGAATTTATTAACTGCTTTAATAGCCAGCAAAGATTTTTTCTTAAACAGCTTCAAACAGATATAACTGATTCGGAAATAAAAAATTGGAATTTTATCTTGTAGTTTTTTCATTAAAGCAACTGCTTCTTTAGGCTTATTGTTATTTAAAAGAGAGATCAACAATGGGTTCACAAAAGGTTTAAATATTTTTCTGATTTCTGTATCAGAAAACTTTTCTTTTTCAAAGTTTTTTACTAAAACCATCGCCCTGGCCAAATCCATTGAAAGTACGTTTAACGACATGTTGTTATTATGTTTTCTATAGTAGAACAACTTATCCGGCATTCCAACAAAGTTTGCATTTGCTTTCGTCATTCGCAACCAAAAATCCCAATCTTCGCATCCATAAAACAGGGGGTTTTCTTCCTGAAATCCTATTTTATTTATAAGACTCTTTTTAACCACTACAGATAACACCGGAATATAATTAGCTTCAAATTGTATTTTATACATTACCTCTCCTGAAAAATTACCAACCTTTACAGGATATGGTTCTAGATTCTTTAAATCGTCTCCATAGAAAATATATCCGTCTGTATAAATTACATCAACATCAGGGGTTTTAGAAGCAACCAACATTTGCCTGTGCAACTTATCGTTAGCCCATAGATCGTCTGCATCCAGAAATGCTATCCATGTGCCTTTAGAGTTCATTATACCAGTATTTCTTGCTGCGCCTAACCGCTTGTTTTTCTGATATAAGTAAATAATTCTTTCTTCCTTTATCTTTTCCTCATTAACTATTTTCGCAGTATTGTCTGTAGAACCATCATCGACTATTATCAGTTCCCAATTTCGATATGTTTGTGCTCTGACGGAGTCTATAGCCTGCAAAATATAAGTTTCCGCATTATAAGCAGGCATAATAATAGAAATCAAAATACTCTTATAAATATTTAATAACTATAAGGATCATGAGAGAGTTCCATCCATTTTTTTATTGGCAAAATTTTCTCAATCTTGTTATTAAAATAATATTCTTTTATTCTGATGCGCATAAAGTTCCATAAACTTTTAATGTCCCATTTAAAATCAGTATATCGTTTTTCTTTTGATTTTGGGGACATTTTTAAATAATAATGATAAAGGTATCGCAACTTATTTCTGCTTAAAAAAAGCCAGGGTTTTCTATAAGATGTATAATGTACAATAACTACATCTTTAATTAATTCTTTAGCAGGCACCTGTAATTTTACATCGGATAATGTAAAATTGTATTTTATATCAATGCTTTTCCATCTACCTATAAGCGTTGCATTCAATGCATCCTGATCAGCCCAAAGTATGTTTTCCGGAAATTTTCTGAGGTATTCGAAGGCATTTTCGGATACTTTCTGTTCTCTCCAATTTTTAGTATCAATTAGCAGAACTCCCCCATTAAAACACTTCCCTTTTATACCTAAGTCTAAACGAGGATGTGGATAAGAATCAGGCACAGCTCCAATAGGAAAGTCACCAGTATGAATATTATAAAGCTCATTTAAATTACCTATTACAACGATATCGGTATCTAGATATAGAAGTTTAGATATATTAGGTGAAAGTAATGTAGGAAAATAAAGGCGATAGTATGTTGCAATTGTAAAGTGAGAGTTATCAGGAATCACCACGTTTGCCCGTACTATGTCTTCATTGATCTCATAAAAATTAATATCAGAATTATTATCTCTGACAAAATTGATAAGACTCAATTTTTCTGTATCATTTACTCCAGTTGCAATTACATGAAATATTATATTGTTTATTCTGTTATTATGAAATATAGAAGTTAACAGGGTATAAACCTGCACTATATAGTTATTATCGAAACCCAAACCAATATGGATACTCTGATTTTGATTTTGATTAAATTGAAAATTCTTGTCCATCACAGCAACTTTTTCTTGAAATAAGCTTTGAAAAGATTAAACAATTTTTTAGTATAAAACCGAAGGCTTCTTGTTACCCAT
>DASVST010000390.1:0-9421 GCA_036387965.1 Segetibacter sp.
AAGGCAAAGAGTGGAAGAAATAATATTATAAGTAATGCTTTCATTAGTTTCTCAATGCCCCCCATACCACTAAAGTTTGTTCAGTTAAAGATGTTGCAGCTATAGTTGCAGGAAATGCAGTTTGCGAGGTTAAATAACCAGATACCGAACCTGCATTACCATATAGGCTCAACTTAGATTGACCAGCATTCGCTGCAACGTTCCTGGATAATATAGTCGGTGAGGTAGTAGTTGCAGACGAACTAAACATTGTCGCAATAAAATAGGTTGTACCTGCCGCCACTGATACACTACTGGTAAAAAGTATTGATGTTGTAGACTGTGCGGCTGCTTTCCAAATGTTAGCATCGTTAGCACTTTCAGCAACTTTTGTATATACTCCCGTTGTAGGATTAAAGCTGTATAATGCTATCCCATTTGTACTGCTTCCAGTGAAGCTGCCTTGTGCAACCGTGTAGATATATACACCTGTTATTGTTTCGCTTTTTGTTGGTGCTGTGGCGTACAAACTAAGCCTGCCACTAACAAGGGTATGGGCTGTTGTAGCTTCAATAGGATTATTAAAACCTACGGTTTGACTAACTACATTCATTCCCATGCCACGCATCAGTAAAACGGGCTGTGAATAGGACTCACTGCTTCCACTACCACCTGTTCCACTTACTGACCTTGCATAAGCCCTGGTTGCGACTGTATCTGTTCCTATTAATGGAGTACCTGTAAACGTCGGACTTGCTAAAGGTGCAAGTGTTGTGAAATTTCCCTCATTGATAGCTGCATTAAAATTCAGTCCATTTGTACTATCTACTGTCCAGATAACTTTATTTGCTGTTGATGTAAAACCAAGCCGATTAGCAGCTACTGTACTGTCATTGATAGTAACAAGTATTCCGGTTCCACTTCCTTTATTAACAAAGTAGCTGTTGGTGTATTGCAACGAATTAATAGCTGCTGTATTAGTAGTTATCAGCCCGCGCAAAGCTGCACTATCGGTTGTGTGTTTAGTCTTATCAACCTTCTTTACACCTAAGTCAATATTCCACATCGTTCGCGGTGCACCGTTAACACTACCGGCAACCTTAAAGCTGTCAGGATTATTTGTATATAAAATGGTTTGAGACTTTGCTGCAAATGAGCATAGAGCCAATAGAATTATTAATAGTTGTTTCATATTAGGTTGTATAAAATGTCGCTTCGATAGCTTTAAAATGATTGTATTCCTCTTGGCTTAGACCTATTCCTTCAGTAGTACCGGAACCGCCATTGCCGGAGTTAGCTTCAGGAAAAACCGTTGCAATTTTGGTTTGAAAGTCCGCGAGATCAGTAACAGCTACTCCCGAAATTTTAATATCCGTTATTGCACTAAAGGTTGCGTAAACATCTCCAATCGCAATTGATCCGTTAGGGTTTAGCTTCTTTAACTGAGATTGATGGAACAGTCCTTTTAGAACGTCATCCACTTCAACCTTTACTAAATTCCCTATGCGGGTAAGATTAATTGTAGACATTTTTTGTAATTGTTTTTATAACACTTTCTTCTAAACTTTTAATAATCCCCCGTTTCTTCAACATCATTCAAGACTTCTACGTTGTTAACTTGGTCTATTGGTGTTGATGATCCGAGGTAAATTTTATTCATATTCGCATCAGGTAATTCAGCGTAACCCATCTCAATGCGCTTTTCGTTTAAGGTCAACCATTCTGCTTTACTTAGGTAGTTTGCTTGCTTTTCTCTGTCTTCCTGTAATTCCTGGTATACCGTCAAATCATAGTCAAGCATATAAGTTTCGCCTTTCTCGAACTCAGGCAATAAGTCTTTGTTCCAACTATCTCTAACACTTAGCAAAAGCGGAATGGCAGCCATCGTAATAGCCGCTTTCTTAGCTTCTTTATAGTTTGCGAAAGTGCTTGCTTCCATACTTGCGAGCAGTATCGGGCTGATGCCGTAAGCCTTGCATATATCTTCTTTGGAAAGTTTGATTGAGCTGTCTACTCCTATATCTGTAGAAGTGCCGCCGATTGGGTGAACACTTATCTTTCCGACCGCAAGCGTTACCTTGCCCCTATTATTTTTACCCTGCGAGTTATCTCTTAAATCGTCTTTCAAACCAGATAATTGCTCTGCAGATGGTTGCTTATTTAGACCTGTTGGATCGAGTGCAACCATCACATCGCTACCCTTGTTTTGCAAGTAATACGTTTGCGCCTCCCTTCCATCGTTACCCATCTTAACAGACCGCAAAGCAGCCCGTAAAGGTGATGGCCCCCACATATGAGAACCAGGTGAAGAGTAATCCAAACTCCACCCCCTGTTATGAATTATTTCTTCAGGGTCAAAACTGTTCTCATCGGTAGAATACCCGACCTTGTATTTCTTTATTGGCTCAGTTAATCCGCCGCTAATGATTTGGGTATTTTGAACAGGTAGGAGATATAAGCCCATTACTTCGGCCGTTCCAACTTTAGCCTTTGCTTTGTATGCCAAAAAGTTGCCTGTAGTTAACCTAAAGCCGTAACAATTCTCTAAAAACTCTCCTTCGCTTTGGTATTCGTTGGGTCGTTTAAATAGATCAATAATTTTATGGTTAAAGACCTCTTCTAATGCTTTTGTCTTTACTTCCTGTAGCTCGTTCCAATGCTTTCTAAACTCAACAGGATTAGCGTTTGGATCGGGAAGGTTTTTTAGTAATGCTTTGTAAGATGATAGCTGCTTCTTATCCTTTATCCTGTAAAGATTTAAAGGTGCTACTGATGCAAGTCTTACGATTACATTAACTGCACCATAAACGTCAGGATTAAGATAATAACCTTCGCTAATGTACTTCTCAGGTTCATCGTTAATCCAAATAACTGAATTAGATGATAGGTAGGGGAAAACTGATTGATAATATCTGTTTATTGGTAGGGCTGCTGTAGCTATTCTGATTGCCTGATTAACAGCCCATTTATTTACAAATCCGGGGAGTAAGTTCACTTATTCATAATGATAGATTTTGTTTCTATAACTGAATATTAGTTAAGATTAACTTTGGCAGTAACCATTCTAATGTCTTCTCTTACGTCAACATATACAGTCTCAACAAAGAGTTTTGTTTCGTGTTCAAACTTGGCAATCGCTTGTAGAATTTCCGACTCTAATTGCCTTTTCGCTTCTCTTGCTTCATCTATGCCCATGTAAATTCTATTTGGGGTTGTGTAAAATGAGTATACACAGCGTAACGCATCGCATCAAGTAAGTGATCCTGAAACTTTACAGGCTCATCCAACGCTTTGCCGTCTTTGTCTGTTTTCCACTTGTAATTTCGTATCTCTTTAATCAAGTTTGTGCTTCCTTTTGTGATAAACAAAGGCTTAGACTTTATCATGCTAATGCCCTCTTTAACTGCTTTGATTCCCGGCTTTACATTTAACCCTGCCCTGCTCAACTCTTCAATTGTTTTTGGTTCTGCTGCATCACAGTAAACCTCACAGCTACCTAAGCCAAAAGTTTCAACTAAATAAATCAAATCGTTAGTGGTTAGCTTCGATTCATACATAATCTCTTCAGCATACATCTTATCTTCCTTGATGCCAATCTTTACGAGTGCAGAAGGGTTGTTATATCCAAAGTCTAACCCATAAATAAAATCATCGCACTCAGGCATATAATCAATAATGTTGTAATGATTATAAATAGTTTCCTGACTAACGCCCCTCTCCCCTAATCCGTATATCTTCCAATAGTTCTCATCAGCTTCTTTTAGTCTTTCTATCTCATCAATAATCCCTTTATCTAAAAAAGGATTGTCTTTATACGTTGTGACAAAGAAGTCTGAATCATCCCTGGTTATAACCTTATCGTAAATCCAATGGTACTCATCGCTCGGATTATAGTCAATTACTATCTTTTCTTCAGTTCTGAACACCAACTGCATCCATGCCTCATAATTCAACTCATTAGCCTCATTGATAAACAGATAATTCCTTTTCCTACCTCTTATCTTTTGCGGCTGATCAACGCTAACAAACTCAACCAAATTACCGTTTAACAGGTATGTGTTTTCTGTTTTGTTGTGGTAATCCTCGCTATAGAGATTCAGTTTACCTAAAATCTCTATAAAGTCCCTCATTACCGATCCTCTAATGCTTGGCAATGATGCTCTGCAAATGGTTAGCGTTTTACCACTCTCCTGCATCAACTTTATGACAAAGAACAAAATGATGTTATAAGTCTTGCCCGACCTTGTACCGCCTTGCATTATCGTTATCCGCTTCTTAGAATTGGATAGGTAGTCAAATACAATGTTGGTTTTAACTGTCGCTCGGCTCACGTCTTATAACTTCAACTATTAACCCGGTAACTTTTTCACCGTCTGTTGTTAAATCCACGCTTTCTTTAGGTTTCCCGATAACATAACCCAAATAAGTTTTAATGGCATCCATATCCCCTCCTACTGCCATTGTTTCTAACTTTTGGAATATCTCAATAGCTTTGCTCTTATCTGAAGCGTCTCTAATGGCTGTTAAGAGCTTATTAGGCTGCCTTTTACTCCTTTCCCCTGCTGCTTTTGCTGTTGCTGAATTAAACGGCATAAAATGTTATCCTATGTTATTAAACATTAAAACCAAGCAAAAAATCTTCTACTTTTATACGATCGAAAAATATCTTACGTTCCGTTAATCGGTTATGAGGTATCTTGTTTTCTGCTATTAGTTTGTAAACAATGTTCTTGCACAAACCAGTGTGAATGCAAACCTCTTCCATATTCAAAACTCGCTTATTTGAAAGATCCTGAGTTGTATGTCCGTATTTTACGGTTTGCGTTTTGTCTTTCATTGTTTCTATAACTTTTATCTTAACTCATTAGGTTTCTTTGGAATAATCCCGTTTGTAACACAAGGATTTGTTTTATTAGTCGCTACCCTGCACCAATGATCATGCCCTTTTGATGAGGGTTGTTTTCGCTTCACTATTTCAAGCCTCAATACTCCTTTATGGTCTACGTAATTTTTAGAAAAGTTGACGAATTGATCAACGTAAATGATGAGGGTATGTTTAACTAAGTCATCTTCCTCGTCTATGAGTTCAGATACGACATTCAACCCCTCGGCTCTAATAGGTACTGGTTTATTGTGGTTCATGGACTATTGGGTTATCCAAAAATAACAATAATCTAAGAATAAATACCTTTTTATGAAATATATTTAGTAATAAGTTATTTTCATTAGAATTTCTTCAACTTAACCCCTATCTACTGCAAACAATTATCTAACAAGTTTTCGATTCGTTTGCGGAGGATTGGAGTGATTGGAGATATTGTTTGAAGTCGTGAAGTATTGTGTAGTCGGAAGGGTCTGAATTATCTTTTCTGTTATCCACCCACTCAATAGCCTTTTCAATCTTATCTTCCTTCCCCTTATCACTTACCCTTTCGTCATTGTGAAAGTCACACCATCTTTCGTCATCCGTTCTACTGTCGTTTGCTTTGTCAGACAGCCAATAACCTAAAATAAACATAGACTTTGCAAGGAAATACCTTTGGTCTGTTTCATCAGGAATAGCTTCTATTGCGTGTTTATGCGCTAACGACTGCAAATCACTTACCCTTTCGGCTTGGGTTTCGGATTCTTTGAGAAAAGACACTGCATCTTCATACGCATCCATTTGCCTGTTTGATGCTATATGTTCTTTTGAACTATCAACTAACCCCTGAATGATTTCAATGGCTTCTCTTAGGTTTAACTCAGTTACCTCGTTCCTTTCCCCTTGCTTTTGGAGAAACTGATACATTGCTTCAAGTACCTTACTTTTCCCATAAACAGGCTCATCAAAATCCCTATGGTTTTCAAACGGAATCCATTTTAAAATGTCCTTTGCTGCTTCTTCGATTTGATTTTCCATATGTTTATTTTGAGTTTTGATTGTACCATTTAATAAATTCAACTACAGTACACCAAGTAGATTCTATTTTATCGTTTCCTTTTTTAGAGATTAAATGACTTCGAGTACCATCGTTTCTGATAGATATGCAACAGTTGTGATAGACTACTGATAACTCTGCAATACAGTCAAGATTTTCTATCTTCTCAACGACAGGCATTAACCAATCCCACCGCTTATCATAAAGCAACCCACCATCACCAAAAACAGATTGCTCTGCTATAGGACTTGAATACATTTTACCATATCTACCATCTTGCCAAGTTGGTAGTTTCATAAACTCCGCTATCAATTTATTCCCTTCTTCTATTTCCTTCCTTTCCATATCTTATTATTTTATTTGGTTATAAATATCCAAAAGCCATTGCAGCCATTTCTCCAATATCGCACAAGTCTCCACCTTCATTATCATCAAACTCTTCCCATTCACCTTCTGCGTTTTCTTTGCCGTAAACCGATTCAATTTGCTTTTCTAAGGCATCCCATTTATCAGCCTTCTTTTTAAACTCGTTAATTTCTGATTCTGTGTAGTTCATATAATTCATTTTATTAGGTGGGGGAGGTTAGAAATGGATTTCTTCCTTGACTCCAAAATATTCATCAAAAGCTGTTCGTATTGCCTGAACAGAAACAACCTCTTTTCTTATCGCTCCATCTATAACTTCAGTTTGACTGTTGAGTATGGCATGCAGCAGAGCCTTAACCTCTTCAATGGTTATATCAACTTGCTCTATAGCTAATTCAGACATAGATTTGACCGTTACTTGTGGATTTGTAGGGTATATTTTACAGACCGCTTTTCTATGTTCAGGAAGAAAATTAAAGTCGTGTTGACTTATTAAACTTCCTGTGGGAGTTTGGTAAACGGTGTCTTTATTAATTCCTAAGCTATTCAGGTTAAGGTTTCCGTTCTTGATAACTTCTGGTTTCTTAAATTTTTCTATACTCATACTTTTTCTTTTTTACTCATTTAAATACATCTTGATTGGAGGGGGAGTTAGAAGAACGCAGCAAATGCATCTACCTTTTCCCGGTACTTCTTTTTGCTTTGTTCGTTATCGTACTTTTTACAGTTCCTTCGATTCGGGTAGAACATTTCGTTATCGTGCATCGTTTGGCATCCGTGACAAAACTTCTCGCCTGGTTCTACTGTCTTTTTGATTGGTTTCTTAGTTCTCATCAGAAATTATCAATTGCTTGTTGTTTAATAAAATACTCAGCAACTGCCTGTTTTTTACATTCAGTCCTTACCATGTTCTCCCAATCCTGTTTCTTTTCTTTTAGCAGCCTCAATTTTCTCATTTCGTTGACCCCGGCTTGTAATGCTTCGTCTTCTATGTTTTTTACAACCTTGCGCCTTATTTCGCCTTTTTCTTCTTTAGTGAGAATTATTTCAGTTCCTTCTAATTGATCGTAGACTTTAGGCGGGATAAGTCCGGTTAGTTTAGTCTTTAGGAAAATATCCTTTGCCACCTTAATAAACTCAGCATCGTCTAAAACTTCCTCAGTTGATGGCAGTTCCTTGTGAACTATTTGGCTTTCTTCTAATTGCCTTACTGTTGATCGTTTGTAGAAGTAAGGATTTACGGCTGTATCGATTAGCGAAAGGTTAATTGACTTTCCCCAATCCTTTATTTCAGTTCCATATTTTCTCATGGCGTATTCTATCTCTTGAATGTTGAGGTTAGAATAATCTTCCTTCATTTTCTTTTCGAGCTGTTGATATAAGATTTGTTTTACGTCTTCATCAGCCGGGATCTGCCAACCAGTAATGATTGATATTTTCACACACAAGGAAATAGCATGCAGTTTTATTAATGCCTCGCTCAATTGCCCTATTGGTTTTTCAGCGTACATCATCCGCCAAACCTTCTTCTCTTCTTCGCTCCAGTTCAATAGCTCTACGGAGGTCTTCAATTGCGGATATTTGACCTGACTCACTTCGAGTGCCTGGTTTTGCTTGTGTTGTATTAATTCTTTTTGCATTGTTTACATTTTGACCTTTCATCCAATTAGTGAAATGTGAGAAAACATCCTTTTCGCTTTGATAGAATTTTTCGCCAGTGAAGTATTGAATTTTAAAAACCGTCCAAAACTCTTTTACTTGTTCGGTGTTTAATTTTATCTGTTTAGTGATTTGCATTAACTGAATTACTGAGCCTATATTAATTTCTGGTAGCTCTAACCATAAATCTTCAGAATCTGGTTTTGGTTTTATGTGTGTATTATTATTTATTACAGTATCATTTACATTAACAGTTACATTATCATTTACACTTACAGTTGAATTTGTTGACGTTTGTTCAACACTTTCAACACATGTTGAATTTGTTGGATTTTGTTGCTTCTTCTTATCTGCACTCGCCTTGCCCGCCTCCGATCTCTTCTCTTTTATTTTGTCCCACTTATCTAAATCTCTTTTGAGTTGTTGTTTTATAGGCTCAAAGACTAAGTCTATTATAACATCATCAACTACAGGATTTTTATCATTAACATAAGCAAGTATGGTTTTGAATAATACTCCCGCCTTGTTGTCTTTCATTTTTTCTACGGTATGAATCAAATCTGTGTATAACAGAAATGACCGTTTGTTTTCAGCCATAGGATATAGGATATTGAAATAGTTTAAAAAATAATTGCCTGATTGCTTGCAGGTATTATTAGTAAACTATATATTTGTCTTACCACAGAAAATGTACAGTCTTAACAATACTGGCAAACATTAAAAGAGGCGGTCTATAATAGGTTGCCTCTTTTTTGTTTTATGTTGGTTCTACATAGGCATGGTTTAGGCTGCTGAGTTACTAAATAGCTGAGGTATGTCTTTTTGATATTCTGCTTCCTTACAGTTCTTTACAGAACAATTGAAATAAGACTCCTTCAATTCAATTCCTTTACCGTATCGCTTCATCTTAACTGCCTGGTAAACCTCGCTACCAATGCCTGCGAAAGGAGTAAAAACAGTATCGCCCTCATTGCTCCATAAGTGGATAGCTCTTTCAATAGTGTCTAACTGTAAAGGGCAAATATGTTTTTCATCACGCTCATCCCTTGCCCCCTTTAGATTTAAGGTATTAGAATAGTTTATATCATCCCAAACTGGTGAAGCGTATTTTTGCCACATATCCACAGGTATATTGCACCTTACAGGATGTTGATGTTCCCCCGGCTTCCTGAATACTAAAAGATAATCAGGCAAACCGACCCTGCTCATTGCTGCATCTTTCTTAACTTGCTTGTGTAATAATCCTAATGCTTTTGTTCTTTGCATTTCTACAACAGGATCTTTCCATATTGTTACCCGTGAATGATAGATGAATCCAGCTCTTTCAAATGATTCTCTTATCATGTTTGAAAAGTCCCTTAAACCGATATAACCTTCTTTACCTTTTTGAATAGGCAAGTCCATACAATGCACCGCTACATTTCTTCCACTCCACATAACCCTGTACATTTCCTTTACTAAGAAATTAAAAGCAAATAAGAACTCATTATAATCCT
>DASVST010000391.1:0-6346 GCA_036387965.1 Segetibacter sp.
CTATACTTGTCGGTTTCAGGATCATACGATACAACAGTCTTTTCGCCATCTTTATCTTCAACCTTTCCCCACTTGTCAAGGCTAAATGGTGGATTTGCTACAACAGTATCAAACTTCATCAAAGCATCACCTTCTTTGAGTTTGGGATTACGAATTGTATCGCCCCAACGTATGGTTGCATTGTCGAACCCGTGCAAAAACATATTCATAACCGCCAGTGCCCATGTACTGCCGTTAGCCTCCTGTCCATACAACGAAAAGTTATCTGAGCCAACCTCTTCACCTGCTTTAATCAAAAGTGAAGCAGAACCACAAGTTGGATCGCAGATACGTGAGCCAGGATTTGACTTTGTTAGTTTTGCGATAAGTGTTGACACTTCCTTTGGCGTGAAAAATTCCCCCGCTTTTTTACCTGCATCACTTGCAAAGTTTTCTATTAAAAACATGTAAGCACCACCGATGATGTCTGTACCTGCAAGATGTGATGGCCTCAGATCTAAACTTTCTTTATTAAAGTCGAGCAGGAGATTTTTAAGTCTTGTGTTTTTGTCTTTCGTATCGCCCAAAACTCCACTGTTGAAATTGATATTCTGGAATATACCTGCACCATCTTCAGTATATAACTTTTGGCGATTTGCTTCCTGCAGGTCTTCCAGTGCGATATCAATTAGCTCACCTATGTTGGACTCATTTCGATGATCATACAAGTATTCAAAATGACTATGTTTAGGTACGACAAAACGTTCGTGCTGCATTGCTCTGTTTGCTCTTTCAACATCGTTATTGTATTTCTTTAGGTACCCTTCGTATTTATCATCATGCACATCGCTTAAATATTTAATGAAAAGCATAGTAAGGACGTAATCCTTATAAATACTCGGATCAATACTTCCACGAAATGTATCGCAGGCTTTCCACACTGCATCGTTAATATCTTTTTGAGTTATTTTGGCCATTAGAAATAGTTGTATTCGTTTAAATATCAGTAGAATCTATTATTCTCTCCGTACCATGGCGTAAGCCACCTTTTTGCTGGTCTGCTACAGGATTCAAAAAATCAATGGAATGTTGACTTGCCGGAAACAATAAATGTTTAAGGCCAGATGCAAACTTTGAAAGCACCACAACTTCTGAATCAAAGCGTGAATGATGACTAACTGAATCTAAAAGCTCTATGTTATATTCATCTAATCGATTGGGGCTTAAATAGGCGATGTCATTGAAAAAGCTTGAGTCAGAAAGTAAAGTGCTTAGGTGTTCAGGATTGGGGAAATGTAATTTAACTAAGTTCATTATATTTTATTTAATGTATGAATAATTTGTTTTTGAATTTTTTCTTGCCGCAATTCTGCCAATTTAAGGAGAAGCGAGTTTTCCCTTTTGCTCAACCTGGCTAATTCAAGAATCCGGTTTTGTATATGAACTGGGGGTACAATCAATTTTAGGTCTTCAAGTACAGTTTTAGAAATCGAAGCAATCGATGAACCTATAGCGCCGCGTTTAAGGTAGCTTTGGCTTGTTGGGTGATTTAACAGCCAAACCAAATATTGCGGAAGTAAGTCTTCATTGATATCCCTAATTACAAAAAAGGTTGTAGAAGCTACGGCAGGTTGATTCGGTACTTTGTAAAGCGTGGCGAAATTTTTCGTGCCCTTTGCAGCAAATAGCACATCATCTGGCCTTAGAAGATGTTTAGAAATTTGAGTACCGTTTTTTAGATCGGGATGTAAAACCGTACTAATAGCACCATCTTCATCAAAATGCTTAGCTTGGAGATATACAACCTCACCCCTTGCGGTAGGTTGTCCAAACATTCCTGTTTGGATACGAGCTAATTCTTTTAATGATGTTTTCAAATTCGATCTATTCACACAAGGTTACGCAAGTTTATTCCATACACCAAATTTATTTTTAAGTAGAATAACTACAAAATATTTAAAAGTCACACTGATACCCTTGGCACAGGGTGTAAAATTTGGAGTCACAGATTGCATTTTACTGATACTCAAACTATTGAATAAATAATATGGACTGCTTCGTAATTGATGACTAGTTCACCATCCCAGAGAATTTTTTTAAGAAATGCCAAATCTTGGTTCAAGTTAGACGATCGGAGAAAAGAAATAACTTAATGCACGTGCTTTCCGTAAGTAACGGGACAGGCTCAGCCCCCGCGATGACGAACGTAGCGGATCACGTGAAATGTGGATGCCAGGCTGAGCCCCGAAAGTATGAGCATGTTTTCCATTTGTCGAAGCTTATGATGAACATAGTTCAAATCCGGAACAATCCTTCGACGGCTCAGGATGACATGTATAGTTGATATGGATCTGCAACAGCGATTGAAATGGAAAGCCCGCAACGAAGCATTGCTTATGTGCCTGGCTGTGAGGACTTGTAATGGAAAGCGCGACGGCTTTCCGACTTCAGGAGGATTGCCGGGTTGCCCAAAACTCCATTTAATATATAATAAAGAAGTAATGGTTTGAGGTTTTGAATGTTTTTACCCTATTTTTGCCGTCCAAAAAAATAAAGCAAAACAAGCTTATGGAATACTTGATTTACGCCGTTCCGGCCATGGGCATCATCGGTCTTCTTTACACCTTTATTAAGTTTAAATGGGTTAGTGACCAGGATGCCGGTACCGACCGCATGAAGGAAATTGCAAGGTATATACAGGAAGGCGCTATGGCATTTTTGAATGCCGAATATAAAATTCTTACCTACTTCGTAATAATTGCCGCTATTCTTTTGGGCATAATGGGTTTTAGCAACGAGAATAGTCACTGGAGTATTGCGGTTGCATTTATTCTTGGTGCATTCTTTAGCGCACTTGCAGGTTATATAGGTATGCGTGTTGCCACCAAAGCAAACGTTCGTACCGCACAGGCTGCACGTACAAGCTTACGTAAGGCTTTACAGGTTTCGTTTACCGGTGGTTCTGTTATGGGACTTGGTGTTGCGGGTCTTGCTGTACTTGGATTAGGCGGTTTGTTTATAATATTAAAAGCAATTTTTGCTGATGGATATGCTGTTGACAGCGTGGAAATGGAGCGTACCATTGAGGTGCTTACAGGGTTTTCTCTTGGTGCTGAAAGTATTGCATTGTTTGCACGTGTGGGTGGCGGTATTTATACGAAAGCTGCCGACGTTGGTGCTGACCTTGTTGGTAAAGTTGAGGCGGGTATTCCTGAAGATGATCCTCGTAATCCTGCAACCATTGCGGATAATGTGGGTGATAACGTAGGTGATGTTGCGGGTATGGGTGCTGACTTATTTGGTAGTTATGTAGCAACAGTTCTTGCAACAATGGTATTGGGTAGAGAAACTGAAATTGCACAAGGTGCTTTGAATGAGTTTGGTGATATGGCTCCTATTTTATTACCAATGATGATTGCAGGTACAGGTGTTTTGTTTTCTATCATCGGAACTTTCTTTGTAAAAATATCTGATGCTGCAGGTCTTGGTACAGCCGCAGTTCAGAAGGCTTTGAATATGGGTAACTGGGGTTCAATTATATTGACCGCTATTGCTTCATACTTCTTGGTAATGTGGATCTTACCTGAAACAATGGTTCTTCGTGATGTGACTTTTACTCAGAACGGTGTATTTGGTGCTATCATAGTTGGTCTTGTTGTAGGTACGTTGATGAGTATGATCACTGAGTATTATACTGCAATGGGTCAGCGCCCGGTTAAGAGTATTATTCGTCAGTCGGCTACTGGTCATGCTACAAATATTATTGGTGGATTGGCAGTCGGTATGGAAAGTACTTTCTTACCGATCATTGTTTTAGCTGCGGGTATTTATGGTAGCTATGAGTTTGCAGGATTATATGGTGTTGCGATTGCTGCTGCGGGTATGATGGCTACAACTGCTATGCAGTTAGCGATTGATGCTTTCGGCCCGATTGCTGACAACGCTGGTGGTATTGCTGAGATGAGTGAGTTACCTAAAGATGTTCGTGAAAAAACGGATATACTTGATGCGGTTGGTAATACAACTGCTGCTACCGGAAAAGGATTTGCAATTGCTTCTGCGGCATTAACTGCACTTGCTTTGTTCGCTGCCTTTGTAGGTATTGCTGGTATCGATGGTATTGATATTTATAAAGCTGATGTACTGGCTTGTTTGTTTGTTGGTGGAATGATTCCTTTCATCTTTTCATCACTTGCTATACGTGCCGTTGGTGAAGCTGCCATGGCAATGGTTGAAGAGGTTCGCCGCCAGTTCAGAACGATCCCTGGTATTATGGAAGGAACAGGTAAGCCTGAGTATGATAAGTGTGTTGCCATTTCCACTGAAGCATCTATTAAGAAAATGATGTTGCCTGGTGCTATCACAATTATATCTCCATTGATCATTGGTTTTGTATTTGGCCCTGAAGCGTTGGGTGGATTTCTTGCTGGCGCAACTGTTAGTGGTGTGCTGATGGGAATCTTTCAGAACAATGCTGGTGGTGCATGGGATAATGCTAAGAAGAGTTTTGAAACAGGTGTTGAGATAAATGGTGAGATGTATTACAAGAAATCAGAGCCACACAAGGCTTCTGTAACTGGTGATACGGTTGGTGATCCGTTTAAAGATACATCTGGCCCTTCGATGAATATATTGATCAAGTTGATGTCGATTGTTTCGTTGGTTATTGCTCCTACCCTTGCAGATATTCATGGTACGAGAGATGATGGTGATGATGCAACAAGAGAGACAAGGATCGAAAGAAGAGTTGAGTCTGATAACCATGCTTTTATTGCTGCATTACAAAATGATGGAGTTGCCACAGATAATAATGTGACCGTTGAATATAAAAGCGGTGTGTTGACTATAGATGGGAAAGAACAAACTGCAGAAGTAATAAACAAGTACAGTAAGTATTTGGCAAAAGATAAAAGCTTAAAGTTTAAGTTAAGAGTAAGGAACGATTAATTTTAATAGAAAACTAAAAAATAAAAATCTGCCGTTAACGGCAGATTTTTATTTTTTACACATTACACATATGAAGTTTTTTACTGCAATAATAACTGCCCTCAGCCTTCTTGCGTTTTCTACGAATAGCTTGTCGCAGAAGAATTTTTTACCGGGTGTTTTGGTTTTTCAGAATGGCGATTCAATTAAAGGACTCATTGATTATAGAAGCTGGGACATAAACCCGAAGAAGATCGATTATAAAAGTTCGGCTGACAGTAAAGTTGAATCCTTCACGCCACTTCAGTTAAAGTATTTTAAGGTGTATGGTAAAGAAGAATATATGGGTGTAACTTTTTGGGTTACCAATATGCCAGACAAGGCTGAAAAAATCGATAACCAGGTATCGGTTAACGATGTAAAGCGTACAGCTTTTTTAAGAATCATTTTAAAAGGTGCTAAACTTACGTTGTTTGAACTTACTGATTCACGCAAGCATTACTTTTTAAAGCCGGTAAATGATTCAATCCGTGAATTACGTTATGGCAAATTTTCTTATAATCTTACTGTTGGAACTGATGACACCTACCGAAAACAATTAAAGGCTTTAGTTACAAACACAGCTAATAGAGATGAATTGATAAAGTCCATCGAAACTTCAGAATATAATAAAAGTGACCTGATTAAAATAGTAGGTGTTATAAATGAAGACACTCAGAAACTGGAGCGTCGTGGTTCTTCTAAAATGAAAATAACGCCATATATAGGTGCAGGTTTGACATATAATAAAATAATTTTTTCTTTAAATTCCAACGTAAAAAACCTGGAGAATACCGGCTCACCAATATCATATATTATTTCAGGAGGATTTGATCTTGAATCATCGGCAGAAGTGCGTAAACTATTTTTTCGGCTTAGCCTGTCATATAGCACCTTTGCTTATGTAGGTGAGGAAAAAACGCAAACAGAGTTTAGGCGGTACAGGCTCGGCATCAACTCGTTTACACCTGCAATATCCGCGAACTTTGCTATTCGTAATACCAAAAATTCCAGCTTATATCTCGGAGTTGGACCGGGATATAACTTCTCTTCGTACACTGGTAATGAATATTACTACAAGAACATTTATGGAACCGAAAGAACAAACGAAAAAATATTAGTGCCTGAAAATGGGTGGCTAGAAGTATTTGGCAGATTAGGCTATACCTATAAGAAAATGGATGTACAATTAACATCAAGGTTTACAGGCACTTTTGAAAAATTTGATAAGGTGTTCACGGTAAAGTCAAGGTATAATACAAACGGTCTCATCTTTTCTTATCGTTTTTAAGCTAAAGCTCAGTTAGTATAGCTGTTTACTTGTTGCCTCTAGCTGCCAAGCTTATAGCACTTAGCTGTTATTTTAACTTAGGAAAGCAACGTGATAATTGTTCGAGTTGCA
>DASVST010000392.1:0-5861 GCA_036387965.1 Segetibacter sp.
ACGATAACATCTTCATCAATTTTCTGCTTAAATTCTTCTATACTTAATGGAGTTAATCCTGTTTCTAAAACGGAATCAAGGCTATCATATCCCTCCTTATTTATTTTTGCGTTAATAGCAAAATAAGTGGGAGCATCCTGTAATCCCTCAGTGACAGCCTTTACAAATTCTTCTTTAGTCTGTGGCTGCAAAGCGTAGTTTGATTTCTTCTGCTCGCCAATAGTACTAAAAGTATCTGGACCTAAATTTTTACCACAGCTGCTCCCCGGCCCATGCGCAGGATATACAATCACTTCATCCTCAAGAGGAATTATCTTGGCTTGAAGGCTTTCATACATCAAACCCGCTAACTCATCAGTAGTTATATCGCCACTGCTCAAATCCGGTCTGCCAACATCGCCAACAAACAAGGTGTCCCCCGTAAAAACTGCATGATTTGTTCCACTTTCATCCTTCAATAAATAACAGGTGCTTTCCAAAGTGTGTCCCGGAGTATGTAAAACTTCAAGAGATATGTTTCCAAGCCTAAAAACTTCTCCATCCTTAGCAACATGCACCGGAAACTTAGTCACTGTATTAGGTCCAAAAACAATTGGCGCATTCGTAACTTTAGCGAGATCCAGGTGACCACTCACAAAATCAGCATGAAAATGTGTTTCGAAAATATATTTGATCGTACAGTTTCGTTCTTTGGCTAATTGAAGATAGCTGTCAATATCTCTTAGTGGATCAATAACAGCTGCTTCACCGTTGCTCTCAATATAATAGGCTGCCTCGCTTAAGCAATTGGTATATAATTGTTTGATGTACATTCTCCGAAAGTTTGAGCAAAAATACAACCATCAAATAAGATAAAAACTTAAAATACGTTCCCGCTATGTTGCTGGTTGTATGGTTCTTCAAATTTTTGGGGTGAACGTTTGTGCTTCTATTGAACATCGTTGCGTCGCACACATCAACCGCAGTACCTTGTTTGTAGTGTAAAAGAAATAAGGCGAACTAAGGTAAATAAATGTAGGGCAGTTTGCTTCAACTCAACGCAAACGTGAGGGTCATCTTAAGTTATTCAACATGTAAAGTCTAATCATTTATCTTCATTACCCACAACGGGTATGATCTTAAACGAGAAGTGTCTGCCGTTTTCCATACACAAATTATCAGCAGCATTTGTAACTATTATCATAAGTCTTTTGGCTTTGAAGGGTGCAGTATCTCTATCAGCTACTTCATAAGCAGATAAAGCAGGTAAAGTTTGATCGACCATTTTGACCTTTCCGACTGGTAGTTGTATTTGCTTAAAGGCTTCATTAAGTGCAGCCGCCTTGACGAAATTACTATCCATTACGGCAGTAAATGCGAACGTTCTGTCGAGTCTATTATAGATAACAAAGTTTGTACGATCAATTGAGCCGGTTACTCTATAATTTGAATGATATACGATCTCTGTAGCAGTTGCTTCCTTTCTCTTACCCCAGATGTTCTTAAAATCTTGCAGGTAAGCGTTATACAAATTCTGCATATCAGCATTTAATGAGCGTGCTGAAAAGGATTGGCTGTAAGAATTCTTACACCAAAACATCAGAAGAAGTATGAGAAAATATTTGATCATATAAAATGATCATTTGTAACGAAACAAAAAGTTATTTATTGCGAAGCAGGCTCTTTGTACTACAAAAACATCACCTTTTGCGACTAATGTCGTTCCATGTTTTATATAAAGTCTCTTGGGCTGGCCGGTCTGCATCTATTTCGGTATCAGGTTCACAAGCCTTCCAGGTTCCATGCATTTCTGCGGGTAGTGACTGGTATAATTTAGTTCCTTCTGTTTTCCAGGCTATCATTTCATCACTAACCTGTTTAATAAGTTTAGCAGGATTTCCTACAATCAAACTTCGTGAAGCAAATTTTTCATCAGCTTTTAAGAAACTTAAAGCACCCACAATACATTCATCACCAAGCTCAACATTATCCATTATTACAGCATTCATTCCTACTAAACAATTGCGACCAATTGTAGCTCCATGTATGATTGCTCCATGCCCGATATGGGCGCCTGCTTTCAATAGAACAGTTACTCCAGGAAACATATGAATTGTGCAATTCTCCTGAACATTGCAGCCATCCTCAATTACAATTCCGCCCCAGTCGCCACGTATAGCAGCACCCGGACCAACATAAACATTTTCGCCAATGATAACATTACCTGTGACCGCTGCCTGCGGATGAACAAATGACGAAGGATGAACGACAGGTTTAAAGCCTTTAAACTCGTAATAAGCCATACTATCTTTTTAAATTAAAGGCTTCCCTGTCCTAAAACAAGTTCCTTTGAAAACTGCAACTATATGATCATGCTGATTCGTAATTGTGATTTGGTATAAACCTGTTGACCGGCCGTTATGTATTTCTTTTGCTTCTGCTGTAAGTTCATCATCAACATTAACAGGTTTTAAAAAATTTATTGAAGTATCTAATGCAACTGACAAGTTATTTCTGTTGTTACAGGCAAAAGCAAATGCACTATCAGCAAGAGAAAAAGCAATACCACCATGAACAATTCCAAAGCCATTTATCATCTCTTTTCTTACGGTCATTTTGATCTTGCTATAACCTTCTTTCACTTCTAAAACATCTATCCCTAACCATTGGCTGAAAAGGTCATGCTTCATCATGTTTTCAACTACTTCTATGGCTGTGGGCATGTTTTAATTTTTATGCTTCTATAAGGTTTGTTTCTGATTGTATCTTCTTGACACTAGAAAATAATTTATCCAGATCTGCCTGCGTATTAAATGCATTTATAGAATATCGCAGATAAACATTTTCATTTTGCCGCATTACCGGAATTTCAATTTTGTATTTTTCATATAAATGCTGTTTAAGATTTTCAGGTTCTGAAGTTTTAATCGGAGCGCTAAATAATTGCAATACAAAATCATCAGTTAGCGGAGAAATAGGAGCAGTGTTTAAGATTCTACAAAGCTCTGGCGCATTTTCTTTTACTAGTTTTCTGCAGTCTTCCGATATCTTATCCCAATTATTTTCTTGCATAAACTCTATGGCATGCGGAACAGTTAAAAAAGCAGAAAAGTCCCTGGTACCATTCATTTGATGATAATCTAAAAATTGAGAGTCAGATGGAAATAGTGCTTCGTACCCCCAACTAATAACAAGCGGATCAAACAAATGCTGCAACTCTTTTTTTACATATAGGAAAGAACAACCTTTTGGCGTCATCATCCATTTATGACAAGCACCTGTGTACATATCAACATCTAAAGCTTTCAAGTCAGCTGGTATCTGTCCAGGAGCATGAGCACCATCAATAAGTATGAGAATACCCTTCTGTTTTGCAATCCAACAAATTTCTTCAACCGGAAATCTTAATCCTGTGCTGCTGGTAATATGTGAGATAAAAATCAGTTTTGTTCTTGCCGTTATTCCATCAGAAAATTGATGAATAAAATCTTCTTTACTCTCGATGGGAAAGCGAATTGGCTGCCTTTTGAAAATAGCCCGGGCTTTTTTGCAATAGTAATTCCATGTACGGTCGCATGAGCCATATTCAATATTAGTTGACAAAACTTCATCGCCTTCTTCAAGCGGAAAACTTTTCGCAATAATATTTACTGCAAATGTTGGATTGGTTACATATACCAAATCATCCGAATCCGCATTCAGATATGTAGCTAATGCATTTCGTGAATCCTTTAAATATTTGGGGCCATGTACAGTTACAAATTGTACTGGTTCCTGCTCAAGTTCTAATTGAAATTCCTGGTAGCGTTTAAATACTGCTTTGGGGCAAGCACCAAAAGAACCAAAATTCAAAAACGTAATATCGTCTCTAAGCAAAAAGTGGTCTCTCATTTTATACTTATTCACCTTTAAAATTGGGTGCTCGCTTTTCCATAAATGCAGCAACACCTTCTTTAAAATCTTTGGTGGAAGCGGCACGTTGCTGTAACGTATCTTCATCAACAAGCTGCTCATCTAACGTATTTCGCGTTGACCATTCCAATGCTTTCTTCGTAAAAGCTAATCCACGTGTGGGCATTTGAGCTAAAATTTTGGCGATGTTCATTGAAGATTCTGCAAACTCATCATCAGGAAAAACTTTGTAAAGCATCCCTAATCTCTCTGCTTCTACAGCAGGAACTTTATCGCCCAGCATCATCAATGCGCTTGCCTTTTGCCAGCCAATTAGTCTCGGAAGAAAAAAGGTTCCGCCACTATCAGGTATCAAACCTATTTTACTAAAAGCCTGGATAAATGAAGCAGATTGTGTAGCTACAACAACATCACAGCACAACGCAATGTTAGCGCCTGCGCCTGCAGCAACGCCATTAACCGCGGCAACCACAGGTCTTTCAAGCCTTCGTATAGCAGATATAATGGGGTTGAAGTGCTCCGATAAGATGCGGTTCATCCCGGGTCCTTTGGGATCAACAACTTCTGCAAGATCCTGCCCGGCGCAAAAGCCTTTACCAGCACCGGTAAGATAAACAGCCCGTACTTCTTTAGACTTGCAGTTTTCTAATGCTGCCTGAAAGGCAAGAGCCATTTCTCGGTTAAAAGAATTTAGCTTGTCGGGTCGGTTAAGTGTGATTGACGCAACGCCATCGTTTATTTCGAAAAGAATTGAACTCATGTTTTAAAAAATATGGGTGAAGATAAATATTCTGAAAGCCTGTCGCTTAGTGACATTTAAAATAATCAAACGGCTCTTTGCACTCTGCACATTGATAAAATGCTTTACATGCTGTGCTTCCAAACCGGCTGATCTGGTTTGTGTTATATGAATCGCATCTGGGGCATTGTATTGCCTCTTCTTCCTGGAAAGCATCGGGATGGCAGACGCTCTGTTGTGAATGTGGAGGAGCAATTCCATATTCCTTTAGTTTTTGCTTACCTGCTTCACTCATCCAATCTGTCGTCCAGGCAGGAGAAAGTACAGTAGAGATTTGAGTATTTTTATAGCCCGCTTCAAGTAAAGCCATTCTAATGTTCATGGAGATGACATCCATTGCGGGGCAACCGCTATAAGTTGGCGTAATGGTTATGTGAGCCCTCCTGCCCCCCTGCTGGGGGTTCTCGGAAGAAGAATTGGTAAGTTTTACATCTCTAACTATTCCTAAATCTATGATGCTCACAACAGAAACTTCAGGGTCGCTTACTTGCTCAAGTAAAGACCAGATGTTTTTTATTTCATCTTCTGTTGATGGAAAATTTTGTACTCCTGTATTGTGTGCAAGTTCGTTTATCATATTCTCTACCACTGTGAGTTTGGATATGCTCTCTGTAGATATTGCATCTCTGCAAGAATGAATCCAAGATGTTCGGAATGAACACCTTTCTTACCACCTGATTGGTTTGCAATTGCTTGGGGTAACTCTAACGTAGCTTCTTCAAAAGTAGACTGAATTTTTTCCCGCCACTTTATTTTCAAAGCTGAAACATCCACTCCAGTTCCATGTTCAATTAGTGGCACTTCGTAATCTGCAGGTTCAAATAACTCCCCTGTAAACATCCATAGTTCATCGACCGCGTTATTGATCCTTTTATTGCTTTCTTCTGTCCCATCTCCTAAGCGGATAATCCATTCGCTGCTCCAGCGTAAGTGGTAAGTAGTTTCTTTTAAAGACTTTTCGGCAATGGCTGCAAGCTGTTGGTCTTTGCTATTTAGCAACTCTTTATAAAAGTAATATTGAAAGCTGCTGAAGAAGAATTGACGCAAGATAGTTTGTGCCCAATCTCCATTCGGTTGCTCAACTAAAAGGCAGTTTTTGTAATCTCTTTCTTCCCGCAGATATGCTAAGTCATCTTCAGTAATTGGTCTGTCGTAATCTATAGTAAAAGAG
>DASVST010000393.1:0-14250 GCA_036387965.1 Segetibacter sp.
GGTGAACGATTTATTTGGTTGCGTGCAACAGGGTCAACATTAGTTTCTCAGTTAATTGACAGCTTCATTGTTTTATTTATCGCTTTTTATATAGGCCCGCATATTTCTGATAACCAGGGCGAGCCGTGGCCCATCAATCTTGTGTTAGCAGTAGGTTTAGGAAATTATATTTACAAGTTTGTAATGGCAGTTGTTCTAACGCCAATAATTTACCTCGTGCATAATATTATTGAAAAATATCTCGGACATAACACTGCAAGAGAAATGAAACTTGCTGCCATGAGCAATAATTAGATAAGCGGCATAAAAGAATTAATTACCTAATACAAATTTTTATAAATTACAGTACAAACTGCTGCATGACAATTACCGTTCCTTGTACTGATTCAGAATTTGAGCAAATACATCAATTAAATTATAAAACGTTTGTTGATGAAATACCTCAGCACAAGGCTAATGATGAAGGAAGGCTGGTAGATAAATTTCACGATAAGAACAAATACATAATAGCGAAAAATGAAGATGGTGTAATAGCCATGATTTCATACACGCTTGAGCGACCATTTTCTCTAGATAAAAAACTCGAAAACCTTGATTCATACCTTCCCGAATACCGCAGAGTTGCCGAAGTAAGATTATTAGCTGTAGATAAAACTGAGCGGAAGAAAATAGTAACCTATTTATTGCTTAAAAAACTTTGCGAAGAACTTATTAATCTCAATGTTGATACCGCAATTATTTCAGGCACCACAAGAGAATTAAAGCTGTACGAGAAAATAGGCTTCACACCGTTTGGTAATTTAGTGGGCACTAACGAAGCTCTTTATCAACCTATGTACATAACCCTAAACCAGCTTAGAGATGATTTCAAAAGAAATTAATTTTTCAACGGGTCCAACTGCCTTACACGAAAAGGTAAAGCTTGCTCTCATTGAAGATCCGGTTTCACATCGTTCAGAAGAATTCGAGTATTTATTAGATAAGACATGCAGGTTGTACAAGGAGCATTTGCAGGTTAAAGAAGTTTTCTTTTTAACTGGCAGCGGTACAACAGCCAACGAAGCAATGTTGCACCAGATGAAGATGCTGCATAAACCTGGACTTATATTATCAAATGGTGAGTTTGGAAACCGGCTGATAAACCAGGCAGCAACAAATGATCTTCAATTCTCATTTTACAAAGTACCGTACGGAAAACATTTTGATTATGGCGAAATCGAACAGCTAATTAAAGAAGGAAATATTAATTGGGTATTATTTACGCATTGTGAAACATCAACAGGGATAATAAACAACTTAAATGTAATTACAGAGCTATGTAAAAAATATCAAGCCTTGTGTTTTGTGGATTGCATCAGCTCAGTAGGAGCGTTCAAGATCGATTTATCACAAGTTGCAATGGCTACAGCCTCATCGGGTAAAGGCTTGTGTGGTATTGCGGGTCTTGCTGTTGTTCTTTCAAATATTTCAACTAAAACAAACAAAAAAATTCCGGCGTGTTTAGACCTTACTAATTATTCAAACAGTAAAGTCCCTTTTACAATTTCTTCCAACTTACTAAAGGCAATATATACCGGCAGTAAACTAAAGCTTCATAGGGAAAATTATGATGTATTAGCGGACGCTTCACAACAAATTTCTTATCTGCTTAAATATTATGGCTTCACAACTTTTAATGCAAACTCTCATGTTTTTACTATAATTTCAACACATGCTGATGAGAATAAATGGTTAGCAAATGAACTAACAAAGCATGGACTTATCACCAGCTATAAAAGCGAATATCTACAGAAAAACAACTGGCTTCAAATTGCACTTTTTGGCATTTTCACAAACAGCGAAATGCACGAAGGTCTTAAAAGGTTAAAATCTTTGTTATCGTGCAAGGTGTTAAACTAAAGGCTCATTCTTAAAGTTGAGCATCATCCAATAATTACGAAAAATTTTTGTTTCCGGCATTTGTAATGCTATTAAGCATTCTTGCGTCGCACTCTTGTACTGCATAATCGTAGGAGCATTTGAGTAAATATTGATGTTGAGGTGTATAATTTTGCAACATAAAATTTAATTGAGAACGTGTATAAGATAATTGAAAAACTCGCCTGGATTACAGGGTCGCTAAGCTTGGCGGGGGTTATACTTATCGTTTTTATACAGGGGATGGATAGAACTGACACGCAAAAGGAGGAGGAAGTTCCAAGACGTCCTGTTATAAAATTAAGTGCTTCAAGATCTATCACTGCAAGAAAAATAGAACGCCCAACAGTTGTAGCAACGGAACCTCCAAAGATAGAGCCCGAAGCTGTACAACCTGAAACAGAAACACCAGAACCCAAACCCGAAATACCGAAACCTGTAGAACCAAAAAAGAAAGAAACACCCCCTGAACCAAAGCCGAGGGAAAGAGAAAGGAACCCGGTAACCAGAACCGAGCCACGTGAAGAAGTTGAAAACACTGGAAGTAGCGGGCGACTCTTCGCAGAAAGCGAATTAAATCAATTAGTAGGTAAAATTCAGGCAGAGAAAATCAGGCGCAATACAGAAACAAACTGCGTGCAAATAAGAATTACAGCAGACAATAACAATACGCAAGCCGTAGCCCAGGTCGAAAGGTTTTTAGCAGCAAGAAATTACATAATAACAGGAAGGGAAAAGGAAGATTTTTTACGCGGCAGTGGACTTAAAGTCTACACACAAGGAAACTGTTTGAAAGTGACAGTCGGCAGAAAGTAATTGCATCAATGCTGTTTCAGCATATTCACCACCAGCTTATCTATCGGCAGCGAAAGCATCTCTTCATTCAGATCATTCCATTCTATCCACCTGAACACTTCAGATTCACCTTTTGGATCGGCAATCTGGTGTGGTTCAAAATCAAAAACAGAAGTTTTGGTTAATAAAGATTCATGTTTTTCTGCATGAACAAAGTAATAGATACTTATTATCTGATCATTATTATTAAATGCAGAGATCTGGAAAAAGTCCGTAGTGTAAATATGATCGCCAACAGTTACTTCTAAACCGGTTTCCTCCATAAATTCACGTTTAAGGCAATCACGTGTTCCCTCACCAAATTCTAACCCGCCGCCCGGAAACTTCGTAAAATAGCTTCCCCTAATGTACTCATCACTTATCAATACCCTGTCTTTGTTATCTTTTAAAATTCCGTAAACTCTAATGTTGAATCGATTCATTGCTGTGTCTTCAAAGCTCTAATCTACTCCTTTCCTGAATGGATTACTGCTTTACCTGGATTAGATTTAGAAGATGAGGTGTTGCCATTATGCATTTTAACCACAACAAAACCTATTATAACCAAAGCAAGAATCAAAAGCACCGCAACCAAAATCCACGGATTGTCTTTAAGTTTTCTTTTTTCCTTTCTCTTCTTTCGCTGATCAAGTTGGGTATGCAAATTTTTATTCAACTGCTCAACATACTCGTTCAACTGCTGTTTACTTTTAAATTGGCTCAATCCTTCAACAGCATCATTTACAAATTCAGAGTCGGCTGTCTTTTTTTCAAAAGCATGTTTCTCCTCTTCTGATAAATTACCTTCAAGATATTTTATCAGTTCATCTTCATTTGCATGCTCCTCTTTACCGGATAATATGTCTTTCCAATCACTCATTAATCTTCATTTTCTTTTCAACAATATTCTTCAGGTTACGTTTGCCGTTTTGTATAAAACTTTTAACCTGCAGCAGGTTATAGCCTGTTATATCAGCAATCTGTTGATAGGATTTTTTTTGCAGGTAAAATAAAGTTACACATTGTTTTTGCTCATCATGCAGTTCTGCGAGAGAGTGTTCTATAAGCGTAAGTGCTTTTTCTTTTTCAAGTAGAGCAGTTTTTCTTTCAAAACCCTGCTCTTCTGGTGCCATCTTATCAGTAAGTTCTACGGGTATTTTTCCATGTGAGTCCCGTATTTTCATCAGGCAGTAATTCTTAGCTATCATGTATACCCAACTCTTAAAATATTCAACTTTGTATTTTTGCAATTCCGTCAGTGCTTTTAAGAATATTTGTTGCACACTGTCTTTTGCTTCTTCTTCATTCTTCAAATACTTCATACAAACTCCTAAAAGAAGCATTGTATAACGTTGCAACAAAATGCCAAGCCATTGGTTATTGCCGTCGCTGTAGTATTTAGTTAGTAGCTCCTTATCTTCAATATGGTCGTATGGACTTTTCGTCACAGGATCAAAATAAATGCTTTTTTATGTAGGATGCTGTGGTGGATCAAAATCCATAGAATCCCAAAAAATATTTGCCTGAGTTAGTTATTCTTTTCATTCCACCTATTGGCGCTACACATGTACATTTGACAAACAAACTAGATTATGTCTTACATCATTTCGATTGTTCCCGTTACTCCTATGCGGTCAGAACCCTCTCATAGAAGCGAACAGGTAAGCCAGTTATTATTTGGTGAAGTAGGAGAGGTGATCGAAACCTCAACAGATTTTTCTAAAGTAAAAGGTTTATACGATGCATATGAAGGCTGGTGTCAAACAAGTCAATTAGCAGAAGTAAGCGAAGAACAAGCTTTCACAAAAAATAGTTTATTAGTAAGGGAATGGACAAGGGAGATATTAATAAACAACACACCTATATATATTCCATTTGGCAGTTCACTTTCATTATTCAAGCATGGTATGTTTAGAGGCAAATATCACGAGGCATTTTATGAAGGTGAAGCGTTCGATACGACTGAAAGCGGGTTCAATGAAGAAATTATAAAGCCATTGGCTTATAAATATTTAAACACTTCCTATTTATGGGGGGGCAAATCTGTGTTTGGAGTTGATTGCAGCGGATTTTGCCAAATGGTTTTCAAGTTCATGAATATACATCTGCACCGTGATGCATACCAACAGGCGACACAGGGAGAAAGCATTGGTTTCTTACAAGAAACGAAGTGTGGTGATCTTGCTTTTTTCGATAATGAACAAGGTAAAATAACTCACGTAGGAATATTGTTAGAGCCTTCTACGATCATCCATGCCTCAGGCAAAGTAAGGATAGATTCTATAGATAATGTAGGTATCATTAATTCAGAAACAGGTTTGCGAACACATAACCTTAGATTGATCAAAAGGATCAATCACTGAAATAGTTTATCACTTATCAGCCACAGAAGAACCAGGTTCAGATTTATTTATTGAAGTAGGAATTTCTTCAGTTGGAGCTTTTGTCTTTTTACGGTCAAAGAATAACATTTTAATTGCAACAAGCATAATAACGATCGCAAAAAATTTTTTTACACGTTCTTCACTAAGAGTTAGCGATATTTTACTTCCAAGGAAGCTTCCAAGTATAAATCCGATTGCGACAATTGCAACGACTTTAAAATCCACATGACCTTGCTTGTAATATTGAAGTACTCCTAAAATGCCGACCGGAAACAATAATAATCCTAACGTAGTCCCCTGCGCATCTTTTTGGCTGAAGGCTAAAAAGTAAACCAATGCGGGTACTATCACAATTCCTCCGCCTATACCAACCATGCCACTTAACATGCCAGCCGCTACTCCAATCAATATTAATAATATAATTGTTTGCACAGACATGTCAGGTTTTATTGAGCCTTTGAAGGGGCACGCAGCATCAATATAGTAATTAAATTATTTATTGCTGAAACTTTCTTTGTAAAAATCTATTGCATCCTGGATTATCGTAAGCGCCGTTGCCTTATCCTGGAACTTATCAATCACAACGGTTTTTTTCTCCAATTTCTTATACTCCTCAAAAAATTGCCGCAACTCTTCAAAAAAGTGTTTAGGCAACTCTTCAATGTTGTTTAAGTAATTTATAGATGGGTCATTTGCAGCAACTGCAATTATCTTATCATCAGCCTCACCGCTATCAACCATCTGCATTACACCAATAACTTTTGCAGTAACAAGGCAAAGAGGTTGAATACTTATGCTTGATAAAACAAGAATATCAAGCGGATCTTTATCACCACCATAGGTTTGTGGAATAAACCCGTAGTTGGTAGGATAGTAGAACGAAGAATAAATGACCCTATCAAGTCTTAATAAACCTGTTGGTTTATCAATTTCATATTTAGCCCTCGATCCCTGCGGAATTTCTATTACAGCATTAACCATTCTCGGAGCTTCTTCTCCATAATGTACACCATGCCATGGATGTAATATTTGTTGTGTCATATTTATTTTCTAATAGTCTATTTTAATCTCTCTTCTTCCTTTAGGGCTGGGCTTCATCTATTTAGTCAAAATCCACCCGCAAAATGCTGCTGTAATGCCTAATGCAATGCTGATAAAAATGTATAATAATGCTAACCCATATTTGTGTTCATTAATCAACTGCAAACACTCTGCTGAAAGTGCGGAGAACGTAGTAAAGCCACCACAAACACCTGTTGCCGCAAATAAACGGAGCTCTGGTGAAATGGTATTTTTCATTACCAACCCAGCGAGAATGCCAATTAGAAAACTGCCGATTACATTAACAAGTAGGGTGCCATAAGGAAACATTTGATTTTTAAAGTTGATAATGGTAAGATACCGAAGCATAGAACCAATCATCCCACCAACTCCTACAAGTAATAAGCTCTTCATAAATTACCTGAAAATGTGTACTTAAAATCGACAAGCCAATCTCCTTTATGTTTTACCACCTTTACACTTTGTGAACGCTTTTTATACGAGTTGCTATAGTTAATTACCGTTACACTGTCACTTACATCAGCCACCTCATTTATGTTTATCGAAGCCTGGCTTAAACCTGCTTTATCCTGTTCGCTTAGTTTATTATAGTCTTTAGTCACTTTGTTCAACCAGTAAACATTCTCCTCATCCGGCAACATGTATTTTTTTGCAGTATTAAAATGCCCTTTTAATGAGTTCTCAATAAATTCTCTGCCTGCTTCAAGTGCGTTTTCAGGCTTTTTATAATCCCCTTTATTGTTGCAGGATGTTAGTAAGATGAAGAGCAAGATTGTAAGCTTCTGCATAATGTTTGCTTGAAGGGCTAAAGATAATAATGAATGAATATCTTATTTAGACAAAATAAAAAGCCGCTGTGTAAGCGGCTTTTGGTTATTAGGTTTGTTACTTCTAACGTGTATGTGACGGTCTGTATGCCGATGGCTGTTCAACCTCTTTTTCTTTATCGTAAGCTTTAATAATAGCTTTAACCAACCTGTGACGAACAACATCTTCCTCATCAAGTTCGATATGAGCAATACCATCAATGTTTTTAAGAATACGGCTTGCTTTTTCCAACCCGCTTCGCTGATTTTTAGGTAAATCAACCTGTGTCGGATCACCCGTAATTATTGCTTTTGCATTAGCACCAATACGTGTCAAGAACATTTTCAATTGCAGATCGTTTGTATTCTGAGCTTCATCCAAAATAATGAATGCATGATCCAGCGTACGACCTCTCATATAAGCTAGCGGAGCAATTTCTATTGTTCGGGTACTCATGTAATAGCCCAGTTTATCTGCCGGAATCATATCATCTAACGCATCGTATAGTGGACGTAAATAAGGATCAATTTTTTCTTTCAGATCTCCTGGTAAAAACCCTAAATTTTCACCTGCCTCAACTGCCGGACGAGTGAGGATGATCTTTTTTACAACCTTGTTTTTTAAAGCACGTACTGCAAGTGCTACTGCGGTGTAAGTTTTACCAGTACCTGCTGGGCCAATAGCAAAAACAATATCATTTTTATCTGCAGCAGTAACCATTCTTTTCTGGTTTGCTGTTCGTGCCCTTACCGTTTTTCCGTTCGGTCCGAAAACTAAAATATCATTAGGATTTCGGTCAACAAAATTGTCAACAGTTTCTGCATCATCGCCACCTAAAATTTGTTCAAAATAGTTTTCACTTAAGTGACCATTTCTTTCGAGGTATTGAATGATCAAATTGATCTTTTCTTTAGCTGTATCAATTTGTTCAGGAGCTCCGCTTAACTTTATTTGTGTGCCGCGGCTTAGAATTTTTAGTAGGGGAAATTTCTTTTTTAGAAGGTCGAGCTTACCGTTGTTTACGCCGAAAAACTCAATAGGATTTACTGATTCGAGATTAATAATAGTGTCTGTCAATTAGCATATGATTTTAAACGTTCAGAAAAGCGCTGGTGACATTTCTGTATCTCAGCGCATCAAATTGTATCTCTTCAAATTTAAGTCAATGTATTTAGATTTTTGTCATATTTGTTATACACAACCTGTGAATTTGTTGTGAAATCTGCTGTTGCAACTTATACATCCTAACTCATAAAGCCCTTACCTTTATCGCTAAGCTAACTGTTAATGAAGTACTTGTTCAAGCCTTTACAGTGGATTTATTCTATTTACGCATTGTTGCTTTTTATCGTAATAATGTTTATAGCCTTGCCATTTGTAATTGTGGGCTCTTTTTTCGGTAAAGTAAAAGGAGGCAATTTTATTTACAACGTGTGCAAGGTGTGGGGCTATGTTTGGTATCCATTTATCGGTATGTGGCATAAAAACATTTATGAAGTTCCACACGATAAATCACGCCAGTACATTTTTGTTGCAAATCACAACTCATACATGGATATACCGCCGGTTGTAATGTGCCTTAATCAACCTGTGAGAATTTTAGGTAAATCCGAGATCGTAAAATTTCCTGTGTTTGGGGTTATCTATAAAAACGCGGTTGTAACTGTAAACAGAAAGAATGCAGAAGAAAGAGCAAAAAGTGTAAGAATTTTAAAAGCTGCACTCGCTAAACACATTTCCATTTTTATTTTCCCTGAAGGTACTTTCAACGAAACGGGTAATCCGCTAAAAAATTTCTATGATGGAGCTTTTCGTCTCGCCATAGAAACCCAGACACCTGTTAAACCAATGCTTTTTATTGATACTCTTGATCGACTTCATTACCGGGGCTTACTTGAGTTAACGCCAGGTCCAAATAGGGTTGTTTTTATGGAAGAAGTACCTGTTGAGGGATTAACCATGAAGGATGTACCTGCACTAAAACAAAAGGTTTACAATATTATGGATGCCGGTTTAAGGAGGTATAGAAAATACAATACTGCTCCGCAGGAAGTTGTATAAGAGATTCTGTTGTGCGAATTAAATCTTGACATTTGATTAGGAGTGCTCTGCATTTCTTACCTAAAGAGAAGTTACTTTTGCACGCTAACATGCTGGAATCAACTCAAACCTCATTACTTTCCAATTTGCCTGGGTCAAATGTATATGCTGAAGTAATTATTCCTCTAAACCTGCCGCAAAATTATACATGGCATATTCCCGCAGAATTTATTAAAGATGTAAGCATAGGCACAAGAGTAGAAGTTCAGCTCAAGAACAAAAGGTACTCTGGCATCATCAAACAAATCCACAACGAAAAACCAAAGGCATTTCAACCGAAAGATATCATCAATGTATTAGATGAAGAGCCGCTAATCTATCCCGTACAGCTAAAATTATGGGAGTGGATGTCTGCATACTACATGTGTAGCGAAGGTGATGTGATGCAGGCTGCACTTCCATCTTATTTTAAACTTTCGAGCGAAAGTATTTTGTCTTATAATGAAGATTATGGTGACGATTTCAGCGGGTTAACTGATGGCGAATACCTTGTAGCTGAAGCATTGCTTTTGAAGAAAGAACTAAAGCTTAGCGAGGTGCAACAGGTTTTAGATGCAGTCCATGTGTACCCTGTCGTTAAACGTTTAATGGATAAAAAGGTTTGCTTTGTTTGGGAGGCGTTGAATAACAAGTACAAGGCGAAAACTGAAACATATGTCATTCTTCATCCTGATTATAATAACGAAGAGAAGCTTTCTGAGCTTTTGAATAATTGGAGCCGTGCACCAAAGCAAATGGAGTTGCTTCTTTCTTATCTCCACTTAATTAGAACTGTAGGTGAAGTAACACAAAGTGAACTACTTAAAAAAGCCAATGCAACAGCTGCGCAGTTGAAAGGCTTAGCTGATAAGAACATTATAAAATTGGAGAAACGTTCACTAGACAGACTTCCATCTTTACCCAAAGATGTGATGATAGATTTCACTTTATCTGATGCCCAACTTTTAGCTGCGGACGATGTACTCCAGGTGTTCAATGAAAAGTCAGTCTGCTTACTACAAGGAGTTACGGCGAGTGGTAAAACTCAAATTTACATCACACTAATTGAGCAGTACATAAAAACAGGGAAGCAGGTTTTATATATGCTCCCCGAAATTGCTTTGACAGCCCAAATTATACGAAGGCTGCAAAAGCATTTTGGTGGCTATATTGCTATCTATCACTCGAAATTTAACCCAAGTGAAAGAGTAGAGATCTGGAATAAAATTAAAACGGGAGAAACTAAAGTTGTACTTGGTGCGAGGTCGTCGCTTTTCCTGCCATTCAAAGATTTAGGTCTTGTTATTATTGATGAAGAACATGATTCTTCCTATAAACAGCAGGAGCCGGCGCCACGTTATCATGCAAGAGATACAGCGATTTATTACGCTTCATTATTCAATGCGAAAGTTTTATTAGGAACCGCAACACCATCTATAGAAAGTTACTACAACACAGAGCAAGGAAAGTACGGGTTAGTAGTTTTAACTGAGAGATATGGCAACGTAAAAATGCCAAAGATCGAATTGGTTGATGTGAAAATGTATGGTAGTAAACCTAACAACAAAGTCATACTAACACCAAGGTTGATCGAAGCAATAGAAGAATCACTTGCACAGGAAAAACAGGTGATACTCTTTCAAAACAGGAGAGGTTATACTCCATACCAGATCTGCGGAATTTGCGGCTGGATACCAAACTGCGACCAGTGTGATGTAACACTCACTTATCACAAAGCAAAAAACAAATTGCAGTGCCATTATTGTGGTACTAACTATCCGGTGGTACTGACCTGTGCTGCATGTGGCAGTCACAACTTCTTTCAGAAGAACTTCGGGACAGAAAAAATAGAAGAAGTTTTAGTGGAGCAATTCCCTAACGCAAAAGTTGCCAGGATGGATTATGACAGTGTGAGAGGAAAGCATGACCACGATGCATTAATTAAATTATTTGAACAGAAAAAGATTGATATTTTAGCCGGAACGCAAATGGTAGTAAAAGGGTTGGACTTTGAACACGTAAACCTTGTTGGAATAGTTGATGCTGACGGGATATTAAATTTTACTGATTTCAGGGTGAACGAAAAAGCTTATCAGCTAATGGAGCAGGTAAGCGGAAGAGCAGGAAGAAGAGAAGAGCAGGGAAAGGTACTTATACAGGTAAGTAATACGAAACATCCCGTATTAGAATTTGTGAAGCAACACGATTACCTTAAGCTATTCGATTTTGAAATTGAAAACAGGCACAACTTCTTCTATCCTCCATTCTCTCGCATAATTCTACTCACCTTCAAACATAAAGAAAAACATATTGCAGAAGAAGCTGCAAATCTGATGTCGCAGTCTTTGTCAAGTCTCTATTCAAAATATTTAAGCGGTCCGGCTGAACCTGTAGTAAATAGGGTCAGGAACCAATATCTTTTTGAACTGTTGCTTAAGCTGCCGAAAGATGCGCAGCTTATTCAACAATGTAAGAGAGATATACTTCAGCAGGAGGTAATCATTCAAAGTAATAAAAGATACAGAAGCGTATCTATTATTGCGGATGTAGATGCAGTTTAAATTGGCTGATTTGATTATTGCTTAATTTTTCCTTGCTGCTCTATTAACATCTTAAATTTTTGTTCTATATTGCAATTGTTGTTTTTCCTATGATTGAACAAATTGTCCATAATAACACTCTCATCGCCATAATTATAAGAGGCGAGCACAAAAAAGATGGGGTTGAATTTTTTACACCCCATAGTTTTTCGCAACAACTGGGTTATATGAAGCGGCCTAAAGGTTATTTTATTGAACCTCATACACATAGAATTGTTGAAAGGAAGGTTTCACATACACAAGAAGTATTGCACGTAAAAAGCGGCAAAATAAAAATCACTCTTTTCGGCAACGACCGGGCGTTTATAAGCGAAGTCGTTTTTTATCAGGGTGATACAGTGCTTTTGGCGGCAGGAGGTCACTCCGTAGAGATGTTGGAAGACTCTGAACTAATAGAAATAAAACAAGGTCCATATTTGAATGATGAAGATAAAGTAAGGTTTTACCCGGCAATGGCAAATAATGAACGAAGAGACAGAAACTAAACCTTTCAATTACTACAACAACTACTACGATCTTTTATATCACAACAAGGATTATAAAAATGAATCCGATTACGTAGCCCGCCTAATAAGATCAATTACTCCCCAGGCTGAAAATATTATAGAACTAGGAAGTGGAACAGGCAATTATGCAACATTTCTGTGCCAGCAAGGTTTTAAAGTAACTGGCATTGAATTCAGTCAGCAAATGTCAGCCATTGCAGAAACAAAAAACATCAAGGGTTTTACTACTATCACAAATGATGTTACAGAATTCGATCTGGAGCAACATTTTGATGCGGCTGTCGCTTTGTTTCATGTAATATCGTATTTGACTTCAAATGAAAAAGTAGTTCAATGTTTCAAAAAGGTAAACAAACATCTTAAGCCAAACAGCCTTTTTATTTTTGATGTTTGGTATACGCCTGCCGTTTATATTCAGTCTCCGCAACAAAGGGTAAAAGAAATAAGTAATGGTAATTTTCATATTAGTAGGGTAGCGATACCGATGATAAATTACGATGATAATACTGTGCAGGTAAATTATGAAATGAGTATTCATCAGATCGCGGAAAATAAAACTGAAATACTGAAAGAAGCACATACTCTCAGGCATTTTAGTACACCCGAGATAAAATTGTTTGCTCAACTAGCAGGATTTAAGTTTATACATGCTGAAGAATTTTTAACTGAAAAAGCTCCCGGGGCAGATACATGGGGAGTATGTTATATATTACAAAAGCATGAATAAGCCAATCCCTGTAAACAGCATAGCATTATCAGGAAATGAGAAAAAGTATATAAATGAATGTATAGATACAGGTTGGATTTCGAGCGAAGGACCTTTTGTTGAGAGGTTTGAAAAGGAGTTTTCCCAATACGCTGAAAGATCATTCGGTGTTGCTGTTTGTAACGGTTCAGCAGCTTTAGATATTGCGGTTATTGCTGCAGGAATACAGCCTGGTGATGAAGTAATAATGCCTGCTTTTACGATAATCTCACCGGCTCTTTCTGTAATAAAAGCCGGTGCAAAGCCTGTTCTTGTAGATAGCGATCCGATAACATGGAACATGAATGTTGATCAGATCGAAAAAAAAATCACGTCCAGAACTAAAGCAATTATAGTGGTACATATTTATGGCTTGCCGTGTGATATGCACCCTATCTTAGAAATAGCAAAAAAACACAAACTGAAGATAATTGAGGACGCTGCTGAAATGCATGGACAAACATATATCGGCAAAAAATGTGGTTCATTCGGAGATATTAGTATTTTTAGCTTTTACCCCAATAAACTCATAACTACAGGTGAGGGGGGAATGATTTTATGTGACGATGAAAACATTGCCTCACATTGTAGAAAATTGAGGAATCTTGCATTTGAGCCAAATGGACCAAGATTTATTCATCACGAAGTTGGGTTTAATTATAGGATGACGAATATGCAGGCAGCCATTGGAGTTGCACAATTGGAGCAGATTGAACTTAATATTAAAAAGAAGAGACGTATTGGAAATAAATATAATGAAAGATTGGCTTTTTTAGAAAATTTTGGGTACCGGCTGCCTAAAAGTAAAATGGATTATGCTGAGAATATTTATTGGGTGTATGGTATTGTCGCCCCTGACGAAACAGAAAAAAATCGCTTAACCAATCATTTAGACAAAAACAACATAGGTTATAGGCCTTTTTTTTGGAGCCTGCACGAACAACCGGTTTTAAATAAAAAGCGTTTATTTTTAAATGAAATATATCCTGTGTCAGAAAGGCTTTCAAGAAATGGAATTTATATCCCATCAGGTGTTGGCATAACTGAGCAGGAGATTGAACGTGTATGTGAAACCATTAAGAAGATGTATGACTAAATTAAGAGTAGGTGTTGCAGTATTTGAAGAATTTAATCCAACGGACGGAGGTGCATTTTCTTACCAGGATCTATTATTAAAAAGCATAAATAATTTTCAGTTTCATCCTGGTGTTGAAATAGTTAATATAATTTTTTATAATAAAGAGAAGAGACAAATTTCTGAATTAAAGAAGGAGGTTATTTATCTTAAAAGAGGATTGGGGCTTTCTTTAAGGGAC
>DASVST010000394.1:0-15226 GCA_036387965.1 Segetibacter sp.
AAGCCGATGCATACCATAACATCGCTATAATTTTTGTTTATCAAAGCAAATACCAGGAAGCATTGAAAAATCATCTTGCCGGGCTTAAAATAAGTGAAGGAATCGGGTATAAAAAAGGCATGGCTGATTCTTACAATGGTATCGCCGGTGTTTATTTTAACCAGGGGAATTATCCCGAAGCATTAAAGAACCTCTCTGCGTCGCTTAAATTAGAAGAAGAGGCAGGCAATAAAAAAGGGGTTGCCAATCTGTTCAATAACATCGGATTAATTTATTTAGATCAAGGCAATTACCCGGATGCATTAAAAAACTTTTATGCTTCATTAAAAATAAAAGAAAAAATTGGCGACAAAAGAGGCATGGCAAGTTCACTGTATAATTTAGGTCTTGTTTACATCAACCAGGGAAACTACACAGAGGCAATCAAAAATAATTTTGCTTCATTAAAAATGAAAGAAGAGTTAGGCGATAAAATGGGAATCGCTGCTTCGTACAATAACATAGGAAGTATTTATGATAGGCAAAGCAATTATTCCGAGGCACTAAAAAATCATGTGATATCACTGAAATTAAGAGAAGAAATAGGGGATAAAAAAGGAATGGCTTATTCGTACAACAACATCGGTTATATTTTTGAAAAGCAAAGCAATTATTCTGATGCCCTAACAAATCATTTGATTTCTCTTAAAATTAGAAAGGAAATTGGTGATAATAAAGGTACTGCTGATTCGTACAATAACATTGGGGAAGCATATTTGGGACTCAAAAAATTTTTGGAAGCCAAACAGTTTTTTAATGATGGCTTATCTCTATCTAAAAAGATTGGAGCAAAAGAGATTTTAAAAAAATCTTACGAAGGGCTGGCAAGGTTAGATAGTGCAACAGACAACTGGAAAGGAGCCTATCATAACAATAAATTAGCCATTTTATACCGAGACAGCCTGGTGAATGTAGATAATAGTAAAAAGGTTATACAGGCGCAAATGCAATATGAGTTTACTAAAAAAGAAGACTCACTTAAATACAAGCAAACCTTAACTAACGAAAAACTAATACAACAATCGTTGTTAACCCAACAGCAGCAGCAAGAACTTTTGATAAAAGAAAATGAGTATTCACTAATGATGAATGAAAAAGCACTGCAGCATTTGGAGATAGAAAAAAATCATGCGGATTATGCAATGCAAAAAGCAAAGGTGGATAAAGACTATGCACTACTATCAAACTTACAAAAAGAAAAATCGATACAAAATCTGCAATTAAAAAGACAAAAGCTTATCAGAAATTATTTGTTCTTAGTACTTGCTTTATTTAGCATTCTATCATTTTTCATTTATAAGAATTACAGTGCAAGGCAAAAATTGAAATTACTAACATTAAGAGATAAAATAGCCAGAGATCTGCATGATGACGTTGGCAGTACGCTTAGTAGTATTTCAATTTTTTCTCAGATAGTACAACAGCAGTCAAAGGAAGTGATACCGATGCTTGAGACTATTGGAGATAGCTCGCGCAAAATGTTAGATGCAATGGCTGATATTGTCTGGACGATCAATCCGGAAAACGACCAGTTTGAAAAAATTATTTTAAGGATGCGGAGTTTTGCATATGAAGTGCTTGGGGCAAAACAAATAGATTTCGAGTTTATTGCTGATGAAGAAGTGGCTAAGTTGAAATTGCTGATGGATGTGCGTAAGAATCTCTATCTAATTTTTAAGGAAGCTATAAACAACATGGTAAAATATTCAGGTGCTGACAAAGCTTTATTCTCCATTAAAGGAGAAAAAAATAAATTACACATGATGATACATGACAACGGAAAAGGATTTGATACCAGTGAATCAACCGAAGGTAACGGACTGAAGAATATGAAAAAACGGGCAAGCGAAATAGGAGCGCAAATTATAATTCTTTCTCTTCCAGGTAAAGGAACTACTGTTCAATTGAATGTTCCACTCTAATAAAAAAAGTAATGGATATTCCTGTTGTAGTTTATGAGGATAATAAAAGCTTACGTCAAAGCCTTTATCAATTAATAAATGGTAGCGAAGGTTTTGAATGTGTCGGTGCCTTTCCTGACTGCATGAATCTTGTAAAAAATATTGAGGATACACGACCCAAAGTGGTATTGATGGATATTGAAATGCCTGGCATTAATGGCATAGAAGCAGTAGATATTCTAAGGCGAAAATTCCCTGAACTAAAAATTCTGATGCAAACTATTTTTGAAGACACTGACAAAATATTTCAATCTATTTTGGCAGGTGCCTCTGGGTATATTCTTAAAAATACTTCTCCGTCAAGAATCCTTGATTTTATAAAAGAAACATATGAAGGTGGCGCACCTATGAGTCCTTCAGTTGCTACTAAGGTTCTTAAGATAGTAACGCAACAATCATCATTTTCAAAAATTAATAATTTCAACCTTTCTGAAAGAGAGAAAGAAATTCTTTCTTGTCTTGTAAGAGGGATGAGCTATAAATTAATTGCTGGTGCATGTTTTATTAGCATTGACACTGTACGTGGACATATCCGCAACATCTATGAAAAACTTCATGTTCACTCCAAGGGCGAAGCAATTGCGACTGCAATAAAGAGCAATATTTTTAGAACCTAGGTTCCCATTCTTTATAGATGTCCCAAACAACATGAGGTTGTTCAAGGCGTAGTGCAAAGCGACCTTAAATAAAAAAAAGGTCTTCTTATCAGAGGTACCGATTGTAAATTGTTGCACTATTTTTAATCCGACAAGCACAAGCTCATTGAGTATCAACTTTACTGATAAAAATGTTTATTACTATTATGTTTTTCTACACAAAATAGTTAAGACGAGGAACCACGTGCAGAGATTTAGCTAACTTGTAATAGTAAAATGTTTTATATGAGGTTTTTTGCAATAGTGATGACGTTGAGTGCAGTTATTGTATCGTCTTTTTTGATGGAATCCTGCAATAAGAATGCTGCTGGTTCTGGTGTTAAAGATACATGGACTATCATCCAGGAGAATATATTAACGCCTACATGTGCAACAAGTGGATGTCACGCTTCCACCAGTGACGCTTACTACTCACAGCATAACCTTGTGTTATCACCGGCAGTAGCATACGAAAATTTAATTAATAGCTTACCACAAAATGCTGCTGCAAAAGCCGCAGGCTTGCTAAGGGTAAAAGCAGGAGATTATGTAAATAGTTTATTGTATCAGAAAATTGATTGCAGGACGACTTCTCAATATGGTGCTTTAATGCCATTAGGTGGTCATAATTTATCGTTCGGACAAATTGAATATATTAAGCAGTGGATAATTAAAGGCGCACCTAAAACAGGAAGTGTAGTTGATGAAACTGTACTGAACGATAAGGCTGTTTGTTTTCAACCTTTCGTGCCCATGCAGCCACCGGCTGTTACAGAAGGTTTTCAGTTATCTATAAATGCTTTTACAATAAATCCAAATACCGAACGCGAAGTATTTGTAAATAGAAGAACGCCCAACACTTCTACTGTTTATGTAAATAAAATTACAATGCAAGGCAGGCCTAACAGCCACCATTTTGTTTTATACGGGTTTCAAAATTCTGCTGCGCTGCCGCCGGAAAACACAGTCAGGGATTTGTATAATGCAGACGGAAGCATTAACATAACAACGTTTACACAAATGCAAAATCACATTTTTCTCGGCGGAGGTACAGATGTAAATACTACCTATACTTTCCCTGCGGGAGTCGCTTTGAAGATTCCACCTGCTACCCCGCTTGATTTAAATGCACATTATTTTAATAAACAGTCTACCAGCTTAACAGGTGAGAACTATATCAATATGTATACAGTGCCTCAGGCAAATGTTGTAAAAGAAGCGCAGTCTATAAACTTTGCCAACTATAGTTTTTTCATTCCTCCAAACACACGCAAAACTATCACAACAAATTTTACTTTTTCTAAGGCAGTAACCATTATTACTCTTACCTCCCACTTTCACAAGACGGGTGAGAAATTTCAAATAAAAATACTCGGTGGTACCCGTAACGGGGAGGTTGTTTATGAAAATACAGATTGGGAGCACCCATTAGTATTAAACTTTGTTAACCCTATTCAACTAAAAGCCGGCGAAGGACTAACAAGTGTGGTAACGTACAATAATACTACTGCTAAAACACTAAATTTTGGGTTTACAAGTGAGGATGAAATGAATATAATTTTCGGATATTATTATTAGTAATCATACAGAAAGAAATGCCTGAGCCATACATGTGCATGAATCAAGTTCAGCATGACGAACTAATTAGCATTGTCAACAACCGAGACCCCTCCACAGACAAAATATTGAACCAAAGAATATAAGAATAGTGATTACACAGAGTGATTATTTTCAGGAAAATTATAGTGATGGTGTTGTTTTTTCAGCAAGGAAAAAACAAACTGAGAGCCTTGATTAGGAATGCTGGTTACATGAATAGTTCCGCCATGTGCTACTATTATTTTTTTACAAATAGCCAGGCCAATTCCACTGCCATCATATTGGGCTGCATGTAAGCGTGCAAAGGGCTGAAAAACCTTTTCGGCAAAAGCGTTATCGAATCCAATGCCGTTATCAGATACAACGATTTCTATAAAATCTTCTTCATCTTTTTGTAACTTAATTTTGATGTTCGGCGCAATATCGTTGCTACAATACTTAATGGAATTTGAAACAAGGTTTAAAAAAAGCTGGTGCATTTGCACAGGATTTGCCTGTATTACAGCTAAATGATCTACCTCGATTATGGCACTTTTTTCCTGTATCCGAAGCTCCAAATCTGTACACACCTCTTTTACTATATTCTCCAGGTTGGTCTCTTCATATAACACTTCATTTCCAGATAGTTTAGAGAACTCGGCAATGCCCGTTATAAGCGCCTTCATTCGTTTAGCAGATGATATTATTTTCTCGAGATGTACCTGGGCGGCGTCATCTAACTGGCCTTTTGTTTTTCTACCCAAAAGCTCAGAGTGAATTTCTATTTTACGTATCGGTTCCTTAAGGTCGTGAGAAGCTAATGAAGCATACTGTTGATTTTCGAAGCTTGCTGCCTCAAGGCGCTTATGTTCATCTTCAAGTTCAGCTTCTACCTGTTTTTGCTTGGTTATATCGCGAAGCGAAAGAAGAAATGCTTTTTCGTTATGCCATTCTATTATTGAAGCAAGCATTTGAACAGTAAGGATATTGCTTTGTTGCAACACTTGTATCTCCTGCACTTCGTATGGCAATACCGGAAAGCCGAAGTCTTGATTAATTAGGTGAGAGACCGGTTTGCTAAATAGACTCTCAGTTGTTTTATTGGCATAGATGATAGTACCGTTTAGATTAACAATTAAAACAGCATCTAATAAGTTTGCCAGAATAACATCCATTAATTTACCGGATGTAGATGTAATCTCATCTGTCATTTCGTTAATAGCACCATCTTTATTTTTCATAAAAAGTATACAACTAAAATTCAGTGCCTATTCGTCAGTTCCCTGCGTGTTTGCAGTAAGCAAAGGCATTCCTCCTAATATCCCGCTCATTATTTTAAACTGCTCTTTACTTATTGTCATCCCATTTTTACTAATGTCGAACTCAAAAATGTTTTTTGTGTGTAAAGAACCACGCATTTTCAAAACGGTAATAACCCGGTGAATATTTCCAAACAACTCAGCATACCGCAGAAGAATGATTGAGTCGGTTATAGTTGAAATATGACTATCTGTAACGGAAGTACCTCCTACTATATTTGTACTGGTAGAAGTAAAGAGTGCAGTTATCTCTTTCTTTTTTAAAAAGGAAGTAAGCGCTATTAAGAATTCGCGAAAGTTCTTTTTCGAACTGCCCCTTTCTATTGCAGTAAGACTATCAAGTGCCAGACGATTAGGTTTAAACTCCTCCACCAGTTTTTGAATATTTACCAAATGTTCTTCCAATCCCGCTGTCTCAGGATAGATGGCTTCTATCATTAGCATTCCGTCCTTCTCCATCTTTTCAAAATCTACTCCCCAGCCTAAAGCATTTCTTGATAGTTGCTCCCGGCTTTCTTCATACGCTAAAAACAATATTTTTTCATTGTTATGATGACCACCTTTAATAAATTCTGTTGTCAAAAGTGTTTTACCTGTACCTGTAGCTCCAGAAACTAATACAATAGAATCTTTAAAAAATCCGCCGCCACACATTTCATTAAGATGTTTATTACCTGAACTTACACGTATATCAGACGACCTTTGTGTAAGCTGCAAACGGGTAAGTGGTATAATATGTAATCCTGTTTGTGGATTGATAATGAAAGATTGCTCCCCCATACTATGCATCGACCCCCTGTATTTGAGGATTTCAATTGTTCTTCTCCTTCTTTCCTGCTCCAACACATTACGTAAAATGAGTACGTTGTCAGTAATATATTCTTCCACGCCAAACCTTGAGACGGACCCATACTCTTCCAGTCTTTCACTTGTAATTATAATGGTGATGTTTTTTTTCTTCAGGGAAGACAAGATTTTAAAAAGTTCGTGCCTGATAACAAATGGATCTTGAAAGTATTGGAACAGCGAACCGATAGAATCAAGTACAACCCGTGTTGCATTTATCTCTTGTATAGCTGCGTCTATCCGTGCCAGCAAAGCCGATAAATCAAAATTCCCGAGTACTTCGGTAGCATCTTCAAAAGGTGTAGAGGCATCTATGAACCGCCATTTCTTATCCTTTTCAAATTGGCTAATATCCCATCCAAATGACCTTACATTTCTTTTTAAGTCGTCAATATTTTCTTCAAAGGTTACAAAAACACCGGGTTCGTTAAACTGACTGATACCTTCGGCTAAAAACTGCGTGGCAAACATTGTTTTACCACTTCCGGAGCTGCCGGAGATTAAGGTTGAACGACCAATAGGTATACCGCCATAGCTAATTTCTTCGAAGCCGGCAATACCTGTTTTTGCTTTTGGTAATTCACCCTCACTGTCATCCTTGATGTGCGGAACAGCATCATTTCTCTTCATAAGTAGTTTTTATTTCAATTTCGTCCAATAAAAATTCAAGTGCTCTAATGGCCTTTTCCGGTTGACGCATATCTCCGATTATCCTTCTTTGAGGCAACGGCTTTTCCCGTACAATGGTTGGAATTGCAAGTATCTTATTTGCTTCTGCCAAGGATGGCTGCCTGGCTATATCAACTATTTGAATTTCGTATGTACCTGCTTCTAATTGTTTAGTGCATACTTCGTCGAAAGCCTTGATTGCTGGTGCATTTCGTGAAGCTGGGCCCGCAATATATATACTGAATAGAATGTTACTCATGATTTTATTACTCTTGCTATCCTAATCATCTAAGAGTTTTAATAAAGATATGTTTTAATAATGTTGACTTTTTGATGTTGATAAATTATACCTACTCAAAATCTCAACAAAAGTTATTCCGCCCTTGATGGTTGTCTTCACTAATAAGCCTTCGCTCAACCATTATTATGCGTTAAAAGATTTGGAGGTGAAGAACACATTCAAGGTGGGGGAAGTAGTGAAACTAAAAGTCTATATGATAAAACTCATCAGGTGTAACTAAAAAAGATATACTTGAGAAACTTCATAGACAGATGATTGCTACACGGGAAGGAAGAGCTCGTCACATAGGGAGAAGGGTGAAAAAAGACGGTGCATATTTTGGGGTAGTATTCTTATCACAGCACTGCATGATGAAGAAGGTGCTGTCATTGGTTTCACAAAGCTGACAAGAGAATTAGGAGACCACGAAATATCCTGAATAGATATTACATAGCTGTTTAATAAGCCCGTCGCTCAAACTCCTTTTAACAAAAAGACCTTAGCTTTCTTGCTAAAGTCTCTTATCCATGTCATTCTTTAAACCTATTTAAATAAAGATATACTGCGCAAGTCTTTCACGTTAAAAAAAAAGGGGCAGGATAGACATCCACCCCGTTTTTAATCCAATATTCTATGAAAAACCAAAATAATGACGAATAAATAAGGCTGTTAGTTGCGTTTGGATAGAAACATTATTATACCTATAGAAATTTTTCTATATCTCTAATTATATATGACTAACTTACCGGGATTAGAAACCTAAGTTCTCTACATTCTTATTTGGATAAGCTGTTTAACTGATTGCTTTTGTAACAATTACAGCCTTATGAAACATTGCGAGATTCTTATCATAGATGACGACAAAGATGATATTGAAATATTATCCGAAGCCTTCATTGATTCAGGTGTTGAAAGCATCCACTCCGTTGCATCAGTTCGTGAAGCATTCAAATATCTTGAAGCAGTTTATCCTGATTGTATTCCAAAACTGATTATAACTGACTTTTACCTACCAATAACCACAGGTGCAGAGTTTTTACAGCAGATGAAATTAATGGATAAGTATAAAGACGTACATGTTATACTCGTCTCAAGTGTTCGCTCAGATAGTGAAGTAGAGAGATTTAAAGCATTAGGTGCGCTTGATTACCTTGCAAAACCGGTAAGTTATGGGGCGTACCTTGAAGCAACTGCTAAAATGAAAAGCAGCATAGGTTTGTAACAATGTCTATTCAGGGCTTTTACAACTGAATAAATGTCAATACTTCTGTTGAAGCTGGTTACGTAAATTCCCACTACAAAGGTCACTCGCTATATGCATCATGCCCTTAAAAGTTTTTGGTTTCACATAATAATAGCTTGCCCCATTATTTAAACAGTATTTAATGTCCCGTTCGGAATTAGAAGTTGAGAAAATAATAACTGGCACATCAGAAAACAATGCATCACCTTTAATTTCTGTCAAGCATTCTATGCCTGATTTTTCAGGCATATTCAAATCAAGTAAAATGGCATCTGGCTTTCTCATTTCTCTCAGCATAGAGATTAACTGTGTACCATTTTTTACAACGGTAAGGTTGATGCGTGGACAAGTCATCTCAACTGCTTCCTGAAAAAAATCAACATCATCTTCGTCATCATCTGCGATAACAAGATTTGTGATGGTTGCTGTCATAACTTATTCTGATAATTTAAATTTATTACTAATGTCGCTGAAATTCGACAAATATTTAAACAGTCTTTGAAGAAGCTTTCATTATCAAAAATAAATATATGATATTGTGTGAAATTACAACATGAAAGTTTCAGCAATCACAGAAATAGCAAACGGTGATATTGATACTGAAGTGTCTTTGTTAGAAAAGCAAGCTGAAACGATTTCTGATGATATTGAAATTTATATCCGTCTTTCTTCGCTATACAGGTTAAAAGGAAACTACGAACAAGCATGGGCTTATTTAAACAAAGCTGAGAAGTTGCTTTAACTTGATTGTAACTGTGGATTACAAGAAGTCTCTTGATTTAAGTGCATAAGCTGCTACTCATCAACTCAAACATTCTGGTTGATACAATGTCGATAAAAAATGTGCAGCTCAAATAAGCTACCCGGCTCTAAGTAGTGTTCCGGAGGTAAATGAAAAACCAGAATGCGTATCGCAATTACAAACTATCCTACGGCAAAGAACTCTTCCTTGCCATATCCATCCAAGCCTGATGAAATCCATGAGCGCTTTTAAACCTCAAGTTTTCCTTCAATTGAATCATCCATAGTTTTACCCATGATGGCTCCTGCTGCCATCTTTACTAAGGCTACTGCATCACCATGTTTATTATTCCAATAATATCCTTCTCTTGTCTCAACTTTGATAGCCGTAATTCTTGCATCATCAACACCTCCGGTAAACCATGTTTTAAGGATAGGCTCCCACAACTCTTTGATCAGTTCTTTATCTGTTGAAATTGTTGCAGTACCATAAATGTGTAGAAAGTCAGAATGTGCGCCTCCCTGAAAGAGTAATTGTACCTTATCATCCGTCTCAATGTCCTTGTTCTTAAAACTGTCATTCGCACTTAAGAACCAGAAGTTCCCGTTCTCATCCATCTTCTGCACAGACATGGGTCTTACGGTAAAGGGAACTTTGGAGGTGATGCCCGTACACATGAAACAGGTGTTGGTTTTGCCTGCGAGTTCCTTTATCTTTTTGCCGGCTTCAGTGCCGCTTAGGTCCTTATAATTTTCTTCCTGCTGTTGTTTATTAATACTATCCATGGTTTACAATTTTTTGTTATTGAGTAATTGCATTAAACAATAGCAATAAAAAATGGTTCATTCCGTCTGCTCATTATTGAGAGTCTTCACCGCAAGGAAAGTGGAGAACTTAACCGCTTCTACAATGCAGAACCTTTCCTTGCCAAATCCATCAAACAATTATAAACCTGACGTTAATGTGTGTTGAAGAACTATCTACGATCATAAATAAACTTGACATAAAAGGAAGAGGCTGCCCGTTTGGGACAGCCTCTTCTTAAGCCATTCATCGCAAATCATTTTACTTCTGACCTTGCTTACCACTACCACTTCCTGATCTTTTTGTTCCTGTTTTAGCACGAGTGCCCGATGATTTTGATCTGTTGCTACCTTTTTGCATAGAGCTTCCACTGGTGCCATTGTTCCCCCTGTTCATTGTACTTCCACTTCCGTTTTGACTTTGACTACCTATACTAGTTCCACCAGTTGTTCCTGTTCCAGTACCAGTTGTTCCTGTTCCCATTGTGCCGGTGCCTGTACCAGTTGTTCCTGTTCCCGTTGCGCCTGTACCTGTGCCAGTTGTTCCTGATCCGATTGTTCCTGTACCCGTACCAGTTGTTCCTGTGCCGATTGTGCCTGTGCCTGTACCGGTTGTTCCTGTTCCATTGTTCTGACCGTAGTGATTGCCGTTTGCACCCTTTCTCGTACTACGTGTTTGCCCGGTTGTACTTCCCTGGCTTTTAGTTGTACCCGACTGACCCACTTTAGTTCTTCCTTGCTTTTTAGTTGTTCCGGTTCCTCCGGTTGTTTGAGCAGCTACACCTAAGCTTCCTAAAACAAACATTGATGCGATTAATACTGATTTCATATGTTATTTTTTTATAATGCATGTAGTACAAAATGGAGACCAATTCCGGTTTACACTATAAATCGCTAAGAAATATCTTTTATAAAAGATACCTTGTTGAATTTTATGCACAGTACTTCTACATTCTACGATAAAGTACTTGTTTGAAGGGTAAGCGGGGAATGATGTAACGCAGCAGTGAACAAGAACCTAATAGGATGAAACTATATTCTACTAAATACCGTCTTTCATGTAATTTAACTATTTCACCTATACATTTGTTCCTACTTTACTTCAGTGATTAAGACCTCCCTCCTCACTTTGCTGCTGTTCATGAGCTTTCTCGTGAACGCACAGGACCTTACCGGGTTTTGGAAGGGATCGCTAATGATGCCCCAGGGTTGCTTTGCCACAAATAACCTTGAATTGCAACTAACCGTAAAAGGAACAAGTGTTACAGGTAGCTCCTACCAGTATTCTGATATTAACAATTACATAAAGAAAAAATTACAAGGCACTTACGATCCCGCTTTAAAAAGACTTACCCTGCAAGAAACACATTTACTTACCTATAAAATACCCAAGACTTGCGATATCTGTATTAAAAAATTCATTCTTCAATTCAACAAGAAAGGGGACTTAGAACTATTAAGCGGCGAATGGAGCGGCTATGTTTTAGGAAATGGGCAGCTTTGTTCACCAAACATACTATCGCTCTCACGCATCAAAGAATCAGCCTTTAGAGAAATACCTGAAATAGCTGTTGACACAGGCGAAATAAGATTAGACTTTTACGATAATGCTGTTGTTGATGGTGATTCAATAACTATTCTCGTTGATAAGCGGGTAATTTTAACTCACCAGAAGCTTGCTTTGAAACCGATAACTTCGTCAATAAGAATTGATCTGAAAAATACATTTCACGAAGTAGAAATGGTAGCGGAAAACCTGGGCAGCATTCCACCTAACACTGCTTTGCTCATCATTACTGCCGGCAAAAAAACCTACCAGCTATATCTTACCTCTTCAAAAGAAAAAAATGCAGTAGTACGTTTTGTGTATGATGGTGATGTAGGTAAATCTCCATAACACATCGGTTCCATGTTATTGTTGTACCCTGCCGATGTTTTCGACAACAACTCAATTAATACATTCAGTGTAAGAAAGCACTTTTAGCAGATGACTTCATTGGGTTTCTGGTATGATGGAATATCTTTGCAGAAACTGCACATATGGAGTGGATAGTACCATTGCTGACGCTTATTCTTCTAGAAGTTGTATTGGGTTTAGATAACATAATATTTATTTCGATAGTGGCAGCAAGGTTGCCTATGGAGCAACAAAAAAAAGCCAGAACCTTGGGGCTTATATTGGCAATGGTATTACGTCTTGGTTTACTTGGCATTATATCCCTCATATTAAAACTCGAGGGAAACTTGTTTACGGTCTTCAATAACGCAATCTCAGGCAAAGACCTTATACTGATTGGAGGTGGTTTGTTTCTTATCTACAAAAGCGCATCGGAAATACATCATAAAATGGAAGGTGAAGAAGGTGATACTTCTAAAAACATAAAAGCGACAACTTTCAAAAGTGTGATCTTTCAAATCTTACTACTCGACCTTGTTTTTTCGGTTGATAGCATTATTACTGCTATAGGTATGGTTGACGAATTATGGATTATGTATGTAGCAGTTATTGTTTCTGTTGGTATCATGTTATTTGCCTCTGAACCAATCAGCAGGTTTGTAAACAAGCACCCTGCCTTCAAAATGCTGGCTTTAAGTTTTTTACTGTTGATTGGCGTATCACTTATAGGTGAAGGCTTAGCCTTTCATATCCCCAAAGGCTATATTTATTTCTCTATGGGCTTTGCGCTTTTGGTTGATGTCATTCAAATGCGTGCCTCTAAAAAAGAAAGCGCCCCGGTTAAAACAAGAGAGCATTATTCATCGGATGAAGCTAAAAACGCTGAGGAAGTTTTTTAAGTCCCCAACAAACATCAATGATTTCAATTACTAAGGTGCAGCGTGAAGATGTTCCCACTCTTTCAAGGATCGGCAGTTTATCCCTTATTGAATCGCATGGCAAAAGTGCTCCTGCCCATGTAATGCAATCTTATGTTGATGAAAATTTTTCAGAAACTGCCCTCAGGGAGGAGGTCATCGATCCAGCTAACATTTTTTACCTGGTAAGTTACAACGGAGAGCCTGTTGGATATTCGAAGATCGTTTACAACATATCGATAGAATCTGTAAGCCATCCAAACATAACTAAGATGGAGCGACTCTATGTTCTCGCTAAATTTCACAATTTTCAATTAGGTCGCCAGCTGATGGACTTTAACATTAAACTCTCTAAGCATCACGATCAACAAGGTATGTGGCTCTATGTGTGGAAAGAAAATCATCGGGCAATTCGCTTTTACGAACGAACAGGTTTTACAATTGTAGGTGATGGTTATTTTCGTTTAACCGCTGATCATGCAAATCCAAACTGGCAAATGTTTATGCAGTTTTAATTTAAGTTCAGTATAACCATCGCTGTCCAGATCATATATTGTGTAAAGCGCAAGTAATTAGTCACATCTTATGCACTATCATTATTCAAGAATATGTAAAAGGTAGATTTACACCATCAATAATAAATGATGGAGTTTGAACAATTCGATGAGAGCAAGTTAAACCAACTCATAATGATGGAGGAGTTTAAGCTATGGGATCTGAAAAGGAATAATGTACCACAGTCTTTATTAGACCAAACAAAAGAGAGAATTAAAAGGCTGAAAGAAGCCAAACGTAAAAAGGCGAAAAGTTTATAAACCCGTTCTCCCCTTATTGGTTACTCAATAACTGATACAGAAATTTTAAATAGAAACCTTCCACGCTTCTATTTTAGTTAAGTATAAAAAAATACAGCGGATCAATTCCACGTCTTATTGGTTCCAATTTATTTAGCTTTACTTCTTTTACTTTTGAACAAACAGATCCTGATGGATATTCAGATTACAAGAACAAAAAACTCCAAACTAAAAGACATAGACTTCAACAATATTCCATTCGGAAAACATACTTCCGACCACATGTTTATGATGGATTATGCTGATGGTAAATGGGGCAACTTTAGAATTGTACCTTACCAGGGTATTATACTAGATCCTCAATCGAAAGCCTTACAATACTGCCAATGTATTTTTGAAGGAATGAAGGCAACTACAGGTGCAGACGGTGTTCCGAAGTTGTTACGCCCCGATCTAAACATTGAACGCTTTAATCTTTCCGCAGAGCGCATGTGTATGCCTGCCGTACCAGCTGATATCTTTTTATCAGCATTAAAATCAATAACCGCTTTAGAAATAGACTGGATTCCAAAAACAGAAGGAAGTGCTTTATACCTGCGCCCTACAATGGTAGCAACAGAAAGTTCGCTGGGCGTAACTCCATCTGACACTTACACGTTTTACATTTATACAGGTCCGGTACAACCTTACTTTACAAAGCCCATTAAGTTAGTTACAGAACAAAAACTAATAAGAGCTGTGCCCGGTGGTACAGGAGAAGCTAAAACCGGTGGCAACTATGCAGGTTCTTTAATGGCAGGTCAATTAGCTAAACAAAAAGGGTTTGATCAGATCATCTGGCTTGAAAGTCCTGGATTTAAAAAGATACAGGAAGCAGGTATGATGAATTTATTTTTTGTTATTGGTGATACTGTGATAACACCACAAATGAGTGGTGCTGTTTTAAAAGGTACAACCCGCACCTACTTTATTGACATCCTGAAAGAGAGAAATATCAATGTAGAAATCAGGGATATTTATATAGATGAAATTATAGAAGCATCGCAGGCAGGTAACTTAAAAGAAGCTTTCGGTTCCGGCACCGCAGCAGTGGTTTCGCATATCTCCGAAATTACACATGGCGACGTACTGATGGTGTTGCCAAAGGAAGAAGAGAGCCGAAAAATAAGCACTATGCTTTATAACGAAATCAATGCACTTAGAGCAGGGTTGATTGAGGACAAACGTAACTGGTTAGTGCCTGTTGAACTAGATTTTCAAAACAACTATAACTAAAAATGATATGGAAAAAATTAATTGGAGTAGTGTACAGGTAGAACAAGTGAACGAGAAAATGAAAAGGCAATTCATTCATGGAGAGAAAGTGATGATTGCAAAAATGGAGTTTCAGGATGGGTTTACCGTACCATGGCATTCACACGAAAATGAACAGATCACAGAAGTAATTGAAGGCACTCTACGTTTTTGGTTTGATGATGATGAAAATAATTTTGTTGACTTAGG
>DASVST010000395.1:0-4811 GCA_036387965.1 Segetibacter sp.
GGCTGTTCAGTTGCCTGTTAGCGAATGGAAGAAGGTAATTACTAAATTGAAAAAGTACGAGCAGGCATTAAAGGTAAAATCAGATTTAGAAGAAGCAATTGAAGAAGTGGCTACGTTGAGAAAATCGAAAGGCAAAAAGCAAAATCTTTCAGACTTCCTCAATGAACTATAACATTATACCCGTTGAGAAGTTTCGAAAGGAAGTGAAGCGACTGATCAAGAAATATCCTTCTTTGCAAAAGGAACTTATAGAGCTAAACAGTGAATTATCAACCAACCCTTTAACTGGTACTTCATTGGGAAGTAACATATTTAAAGTGAGGTTACTTATTAAAAGTAAAAGGAAGGGGAAAAGTGGCGGAGCAAGGGTTATAACTTACGTTGTAACAGAGAACAAAGAAGTTTATCTTCTGACAATCTATGATAAGTCAGAAATTGATTCAGTAGATAATAAACTTCTTAAAGATATTATTGTGAGCTTAAACATAAAATAGTGGTTTGCCGTTGAAGAGTGCGACGCAACGATGTTAAATAGACTGACTAAAGCTGGTAACAAATACAACTAACACTACAGTAAACATATTATGGGATACTTTTCAGAAGGAAAATCCGATGCTTTAGACCGTGTCGACGGCAAACAAAAAGTTACCGGTGCAGCAAAATATTCTGCTGAATACAACATTGGCAAAATGACCTTTGCTGTTATAGCCGAAAGCACAATAGCGAAAGGAAAAATCAAAAGCATTGATACAAAAGCGGCTGAAAGAGCGCCGGGTGTTTTGGCTGTTGTTACACACCAGAACGCATTGAAAGTTCCCGGGTACGATACAGGTGATAACCCTGAGAAACCACCAACCGGCGGAGTGCCTTATCGCATATTTCAAAACAACAGGATATACTTTGCGGGACAGCCAATTGCTATTGTAGTTGCAGATACATACGAACGTGCTTTGTACGCTGCTACATTGGTAAAAGCGCAGTACGATAAAGAAGAACACCAGACAGATGTTGAGGCAAACAAAGCGAAAGCGGCTTTACCAAAAGGTCCGCGCTTTGCAGATTATGTACGTGGTGAAGCGAACGCTTACAAGAATGCCCCGGTAAAAATTGAGGCAGAATATATTCTTCCTATTGAAGTGCACAACCCGATGGAGTTGCATGCTACAACAGTTATTTGGGAAGGCGATGACAAAGTAACTGTTTACGATAAAACGCAGGGTGTAAAAGCAACGCAGCGAAGCATCATGGATGCGTTTAAGTTGAAGGAAGCAAACGTGCAGGTTCATGCCGATTATGTTGGTGGTGGATTTGGTGCGGCATTAAGAACATGGCCGCATGTTATCGGTGCTATGATCGCCGCTAAAAAAGTAGGTCGTCCGCTAAAGATCATGTTGACGAGACCACAAATGTTTACACTTGTTGGTTACCGACCTTACACCTGGCAAAAGATAGGAATTGGCGCTACCGCCGATGGTAAATTTACCGGCATAACTCACGAGGCTATTTCCGAAACATCAACGTTCGAAGAATTTACCGAAGGCACCGTTAACATGGCCAAGTTCATGTATGCATGTCCTAATGTAAACACCAACTATAAAATTGTAGCACTCGATAAAAACACACCAACATGGATGCGTGGACCCGGCGAAGCAACCGGTGCTTTCGCATTGGAATCTGCTATAGATGAATTGGCATACGCGTTAAACATGGATCCTATTGAACTGCGAAATAAAAACTATGCAGAAACTGATCCGCAAAAAAATCTTCCATGGTCGAGTAAGTATTTAAAAGAATGTTACGAGAAAGGTGCTGATGCAATTGGTTGGAAAAAACGAAACCCGAAAGTAGGTTCGATGAAAGAAGATGGATGGCTGATTGGTTATGGAATGGGCTCCGGCACATTTGGTGCAGGTCGCGGAAGAGCAACAGCAAAAGCAATATTAATGCAGAACGGCAACCTTGTTATACAAAGCGCCGTAAGCGACAGCGGACCCGGAACTGCAACAGCAATGGTTGGCATCGCATCAGAAGTACTTGGCTTATCACCCGGTAAAATAACGTTCGAGTTGGGCGACTCTACCCTCCCACCCGGACCAACACAAGGCGGCTCTACAACAACATCAACATTAGGTTCTGCGGTTCACGATGTGTGTAAAGCATTACAACAAAAACTACTTGAGCTTGCCAATAAAACACATGCTCCTTTCGACGGTGCAAAACTTGAAGATGTGACTTTCGCAAACGGCAAAATGACCCGTAAATCAGAGCCCGGCACAAGCTATTCGTACAGCGACGTTTTAAAGCAAAACAACTTACCCGAAATTGAAGTAACCAAAGACTCGCAGGGTGGCGACGAAAGAACAAAGTACTCCATGTATTCTTTCTCGGTTCATTTTGTACAGGTGGCGGTACACCCGCTTACCGGTGTTGTTCGTGTAAAAAAAGCAGTAACTGTTGCCGATGCCGGAAAGATCGTAAACAGGAAAATGGCAGGCAGCCAGATGATCGGCGGCGTTGTTGGCGGCATTGGTATGGCGCTCATGGAAGAAGGTGTTTTCGATCACAGGTATGGTCGCTATGTAAATAATAACCTTGCTGATTACCATGTGCCCGTTCATGCAGATGTACCGCATGTTGAAGCGTTGTTCATAGATAAAAAAGATCCTTACATAAACCCGATGGGCACAAAAGGATTGGGAGAAATTGCCATCATTGGTTTTGCTGCCGCCGTTGCAAACGCCGTCTATCACGCAACAGGAAAGCGAATAAGAAAGTTGCCGATTACGCCGGACAAGTTGATATAATGTTGCTGGTTGAGTGTGCGGCTGATTTTTTATGTACTTAGCATTTGTGCTACTATTGAGCATCGTTGCGTCGCACACTTCGAGGGCGGAAAAGCTGTCGGCGATTTTCAATAATGAAGAACATAAACAAGGTGGTATTAACGTACTTTAGATGTAAAGGCAAGATATAATATCAATACTTAAAAATTGGCAAATGAAGAAGATCGACCTTCATTCACATACGATTTCAACTATAAGCGATTACGAGTTTGATTTTGATATTGCAAAAATTGTGGAATATGTAAAAAGACTAGAGATTGATGCAATCGCAATTACAAACCATAATGTATTTGATTTACGTCAGTATTATGAGATTAAGAATACTTTATCTATAACAGTTTTTCCGGGAATTGAAATCGATTTAGAGGGAGGCCATTTATTATTGATAGCCGGTCTTGATGAATTCGAAATCGCAACTTTTGATGAAAATTGTAAACAGGTAACTCAATTGATCCAGTGCAATACTGACAGTCTAACAGTGGAACAGTTTAGGAAAATATTTCCGGAGTTAAACAAGTACATACTGATTCCCCATTACGACAAAAAACCGGCAATTAAAGAATCTGTTATTGCATCCTTAAAACCGCACATTACCTGTGGTGAGGCTGCCAGCGTATCGAAATTTAAAAGGATGCTCAAGGAGGATAACGTTCTTACTCCAGTACTGTTTAGTGACATGCGATTTCACTCCCAGTTAAAAGATTTTCCGACTAGACATACGTTTGTTGATTTACAAGAAATATCTCTTGCTGGAATAAAATCATGTTTAGCAGACAAAAGCAAAGTTTCACTTTCTAAGGATACAGGGAATGATTTCTTTCAAGCTACAGACGACGGATTGATGTTGTCAACAGGATTGAACATTGTGTTAGGAGAACGTTCTTCTGGCAAAACAGTACTCTTGGACAAAATAGCTTCATCCAATGGCAACGCTAAATACATCGAACAATTTTCACTTCTTCAAAATGATGAACAGAAGTTTAATGATACAAATAAGGCTCGACTTAGTATTCTACACCACAATTATTTGAACGAATTCAAGGCGGTAGTCGAAGATATCATTCAAATCGATCTGAAGAAAAATCATCTAGGTATAGAGGACTATCTGGGCTCTTTAAAAAAGTTTGCAACAGAGAACGAGAAATTGGATCTGTTTTCAAAATGTGTGTTATTTAGTGAAGACTTATATTCCGTCAATGAGCCTGAAAACCTTGACAAGTTGATCAATTCAATTACAGTCTTAATCGAGAATAAGGAGTACCAGCACCTCATAAACAAACATCTTTCTACCGATAGTTTGAAAAATTTGTTGTTGGAATTAATTGATGAAGCGATAAAATCTAAAACTGCCAATGAACAAAAGAACTGGCTAAATACGATTATAGGCGACATAAAGAGAGAACTAAGAATAAAGACTACAAGTTCCTTTGTTGAGGAAATAGATTTGTATAAAGTAGCTGTTGAAGAGGTCAAAATTGCTAAATACATTGAGGTTGTTAATGAGTTGAAAACAGCACGAGTAATAAATAAAGATGAACTCGGAAAATTTTCTATGGTCACATCTACTCACCCCATTGCAGGCGCTTTAGAATTGCAGAAGATTGCTCATGACAAGAAACCGTACAGCCAAGCTTTTAGTCTATATAGTAAACCTTACGATTACTTGTTGAAACTTAAAGAAATTGGAGTAGAAGAGGCTAGCATCTATAAACTATTTATACAAATAGATTGTGAAACACTAAATAAAGACGGATTTAAAGTATCTGGAGGGGAAAGATCTGAATTCAATCTTATTCACGAAATTCAGGATGCAACTAAATATGATATGCTTTTAATAGATGAACCGGAATCATCCTTTGACAATCTGTTCCTAAAAAAAGAGATAAATACATTAATCAAAGACATGTCAGCATTGATGCCGGTCGTAGTAGTTACACATAATAGTACTGTAGGTGCATCAATAAAGCC
>DASVST010000396.1:0-3562 GCA_036387965.1 Segetibacter sp.
AACATGGGTAACAGGTAGTGGTTATACATTCAACTGTACAAATTGTCCTACTCCTGTTGTACAGGTATTCGATTCCTCAATCGTAATGGCGAAAACAGAAAATAAATTTGGTTGTCTTTTAAGTGGAACTGCTGCTATAAATATCTTTCCTCCGGATATGCAGGTAAAAATTTTGGATACAAAGTGCTATTCTGATAATACCGCATTAGTTACTTTTTCTATTTGTATGAATAATAACTATGATAGCGTATATGCCAATATACCTGTTTCCTTTTATGATGGTAACCCCGGGAATAATGGACGTTTGCTTAATCCTGTATTTTATACACCGCAACTGCAGGAAGGAGAATGCTATACCTATACTACAAAGGTGGCTGCACCTCTTACTAATAAAATATATGCAGTAGTAAATGATAAAGGTAGTGGCAGCAATGATGTACCGTATAAAGTCTATAATGAAACAGATTATACAAACAATATAACAGATTCTATATACACACCTTTCCGCGTAAACATCACTCCTTCTGATACTTTTATACAGAGGCTTACAAGCATAAAGCTTACGCCACAGGGGCAAGGTGGTACATTAACAACCTACCTGTGGAAGTCTGCTCCATTTATATCATGCACCAATTGCGCTACCCCTGTAGTAACACCACAGTATACAATGCGCTATGAGCTACTTGCAAAAAATGAAAACTTCTGCACTGATACTGCCGTAGCTATTGTAAGAACACATACCCAAAGAGAAGTATTTATTCCGGATGCCTTTACACCTAACAAGGACCAGTTAAATGATGTTCTATATGTTCTTGCAGGACCTGATGCGACTATGATAAAAGAATTTACAATCTTTAACCGGTGGGGTCAAAAGATTTTCCAGGTGCAGAATGTGGCACCAAACAATCCGGCTTTTGGATGGAATGGAAAGGTGAACGGGCAGGATGCTGCCACTGGTACTTATGTTTATTATACAACCATGTTTTTTGCCGATGGCAGCCAGCAAGCATATAAAGGAACGATTGTATTAATAAGGTAAGCTCCTCATTTACAATCGAATTAGCAGTAAATTGTGGAATCAGCCATATGGCTTGATTCTTTAACATCACATCTAAACTACCAACTATGGATCAGAAGAAAATAATTAGTGCTCAAACAGAAGTAGACATATGGCAACAGGTTAGTGCTGATTTCGCTGAGGGTATCCCACACGATTACCACGTCATAATTCAACATAACAATAGAAACGTTGAATTAAATGTTGTTAGCTCTCCAGGTGGAAATATCGAAGGCGGTTATGAGTACACAACATTAAGATCACCTGTAGCTGCAACACATGATTTTGAATTTCTGATTCAACCTGAAGATTTCTTGAACAGGATCGGAAAGTTTTTTGGTGGACAGGATGTTGTTCTGGGATATCCCGAATTTGATAAGAATGTTCTCGTAAAAACAAATAATCCTGAAAGGCTCAAAAGCTTATTTGCCGACGAAGAAACAAGGGAATTATTTATTGCGCTATCAGGTTACTCTTTCGGCATAACTACCTCAAAGGAAAATGAAAAAAAAGAGTTGGAGTTACATATACAGAGATTGATTGCAGTTGAGGATTTAAGGCATGCCTTTGCTGCTTTTACCAAAGCTCTTGAGCTACTCGAAAGACAGGTATAAGAAAGTTTAGGTGCCAAAGCCAAACTTTACTTTGTACCTAAACCTGCTGCCAATCTGCTGCTCAAGCTTTAAAACTTCTTTGCTTTTTTTGCTCACCCAAAACACTTCTTTATTATTTGGAGATGTATGAGTTAAGAGCCAGCAATCGATTGGTTCATTATTCAACCCTTTTAAAGTACCGGTACCTGTAACAGTATACGCTTGGGGTTTAGGCGGAAGAGAGCCGGCTTCATAAAAGTTTATAAGAAAAGTAGTGTTGTTCTTATAAGGCAGTAAAGGAAAAGTCTCAAGATCAAGATGCCAGTTAAGTACATACTCGTTTAATGCCTGTTTAAATGCAGCGTACATATTCTTTTTTATACGTCCGGTATCTGCATCAGTTAACAATGTATCTCTTATAGATCCTGTCTTATCAACAAAATCAAAAACAGTATTGCCCCTGTTCTTCCACCAGCTATCCTGGTAAAGTGGAGCAAACGTTTTTCTATCGCAAACAGAATAGACTTTATGAGTTATGGAAGTATTATCCTCCCACTCCTGCGTAACACTTATAGCTTCTTTACCTTTGTAAGTAATAAAATCAATAGTTCTTGTCCATAGATTAAAATTTGTTCTGCTACTGTCTGTTCCTGCTTTGAAATATACAAGCCACTGGTGTACACCCGGCTTAAGAACCTTAGTATTTATTTTAGACGGATCAATAATAACAGTATCGGCTTTTTGAGAAAAACAGGTGTTAGTAGCGCAGAAAAAAAGAACGATGTGGAGCAGGGTTTTCATTGTGTATCTTTTTATAACAATGAATATCAATTCTTCATAAGCAACAAAACCGGCAAATTATAAAGAAGGTTAAATGCTGAGATGAGCGGAGAATTAAGGCAAAACTACATAACTGCCCAAGTACCTTCTAAACATCAATCTATACTACTTGCCCGAGTTCTTGATAATGGCATTATAAAATACATCAAGGATCTTAGCCTGTGTTCTCATCCTTGATAAGTTATTAGTCGCCGTGGGATGTACGCGGTTAGATAAGAATATATATACAAGATTGTATTTAGGATCAACCCAAAAACACGTACCAGTAAAACCAGTATGACCATATGTTTGTGGCGATGCTAACTTACTGGGATAACCTAAGCGGCTTGTTGTATCCACGCGATCAAAGCCTAAGCCCCTACGGCTAATGTTTGATTGCTTTGTAGTGAATAGATTTACTGTTTCCCGGTTAAAGTACTTAGTGCCGCCATATCTTCCGCCATTTAGTATCATCTGGTATAGAATAGCGAGGTCGTTTGCACTTGCAAATAATCCGGCGTTGCCCGATACGCCACCAAGTTTTGCAGCCATTGGGTCGTGAACATACCCGTGAAGCAAGCCTTTTCTAAAACCTGCATCCATTTCTGTAGGTACAATTCGTGTTGTGTCAAACCGATTTAGCGGATTATAACCCGCAGACTGCATGCCTAAAGGTTGATAGAATTGTTTAGATACATATTGACAAAGCGTGTTAGCGGTTTCACTTTCTATAACCTCTTTTAAGTAGGTCATGCTTAGATCTGAATAAACATATTTTGGGGTATCCAGTTTTACATTTAGCATCCTCGGCCATATCGCTTCTTTAAAATAATCTTTGCGGATAAACACGTTATTACCTGCTTTTACCGGAAACGCAGCAGACGAATCTGTGCTAATATCTGTTGGCAATATGGGAAGACCTACACCGGCTGCTATACCTGATTGATGAAGCAGCAGGCTACGTATAGTGATATTGTTCTTATTTGTGTTTCTCGCCGTAGGCATATAATAGCCGAATGTTGAGTCGAGGTGAATTTTCTTTTGCTCATACAATCGCATCATAGAAATAGTAGGGGCAGAAACTTTAGTAACA
>DASVST010000397.1:0-1659 GCA_036387965.1 Segetibacter sp.
CCAAAGCTACTAAGAGTTTTGCTATTATTATGGATGATCCCGACGCACCAAATGGGGACTGGGTACATTGGGTGATGTATAATATACCAGGCACAGTTACTAGTCTTGAAGAGAAACTGAGCGTTGGGAAAATCAATGCGATAGATGGTTTAAACAGTTGGGGTGATAAGGGATACAATGGTCCATGCCCCCCGGATGGAGCTCATCATTATATTTTTAGACTATATGCTTTGGATAATACATTTACCCCAAAAGAAGTGATGGACAAATATGAACTTCTGGCGGCGATGAAAGGTCATATACTGAGTGAGACTACATTAACGGGGTTATTCAGGGTTGAATAAACTGATCCTGTTTATGGGATATAGCCTTTTAAGATCTATACTGCTTTCGGAAGAAGCATCGATCTTTAAAAAGAACAATCAATTTAATATTTACTCCAGATTTCTCTTTTCAACACTGCATTCTGATAAAAGTTTACACCGTTGCACAACGTAATATCCGGTCCGCCAAATCCACCTACGTAGCATAGCTGTTTGCAGTCGGCTGAAACGATGCGTGTTGCACCATCAGCTATTCTTTTATGATCAGGTTGAAACGCATACACCAACTTTCCCTGGAACTCGTACTCTTCAACCTTCTCAACCCTCCAGTTAGGATTGATCTTGTTAGCCCATATCAATTGCTTTATACAAGATGGTGTTCCGAGTTGCACAACTGATTTATCACAACCATAAAAAGTTACGACAGCTACTAAACTTAATACTAAAGCTTTCATCGGTTTTTTACGGGTGACATTCGAAAAATAGGTTTCGTTGCATCACTTTATTATCAAAAACCACCAGGTTGTCACATCTGCTTTCGTATAACTTCCTTTTTTAAGTGCTTGTCAGCCTTGCCATTGTCAAATAATTCTTCAATACCTGTTACAGCATTATTTTCAGATAGAATTTTTAGACGTACGTTTTTCATGTCACCAATTGCAAACACATCTTTTGTAAGTGGAGTTAGCTTAACTTTCATATCAGGAAAAGGGAAAAAATACAAGGTCGAATCTTCAAGAACTATTCTTTTCTCTCCATAGGTTCCTGCAAAACCTTTTAAGGTGGACTCCTCCAGTTTTACAGCCTCTTTCTTTGACTGCAATGAAGTTAGTTGCCACTCGTAGCGTTGCCTTGAAGCACCAGTAGTATTTGCAACCAGGTCTTCCAATGCTTTTACGTGTGCGGTAATGAGTGCATCAGTAGCTTTAACTTCTATATCAGGTTTTACACCCGTTCCTTCCCAATTTGTTTTTGTAATTGGATTGATCGCTCTGCCTGTTGGAACCCACACGGTGAAGCGTTCTGTCGCGACACGTATTCCTCCCGGGTGTGCTCCCCCTCCTGTAGTTTCACCTATAATAGTCGCTCTCTTTAGGTTCTTTAAATTATAAGTAAACTCTTCAGCCGCAGAAAATGTTTTAGGACTGGTTAAAACATACACGTTTATATCAGGGCGCCTTTTTCCCTGCACTTCAGCAAGTGTCCATGTTTGGGTATTTTCATTTGTAGGCCTGTAATAAAAACTATTTAAGTGTACTGGTTCCGATCCATATAAATAACTGGTGATGAGCTGAATCATAGATGGGCTTCCTCCACCATTGTTTCGTAAGTCTAC
>DASVST010000398.1:0-3314 GCA_036387965.1 Segetibacter sp.
ATTTATTGATGACTATGATAATGGTGGTCAAAAAGTAGTTAATCATGAGAATAAAACAATATCATTCTCACCAGCTGTGGTGAGTGCTGCAACAACAACTTTCCTTCCTGTTAAAGATCTTGAATTGAGCTTTTTAAGCAAGTATGTAAGCAAGCAGTATTTAGATAATACGCAAGATGTACAACGTAGTTTAAAGCCATACTATGTTCAGGACTTACGTATGATTTACCAGTTAAAAAACAGGCTTTTTACTAATGTAAATCTTATAGCGCAGGTTAATAATCTGTTTAACAAAAAGTACGAGCCGAATGGTTATACTTTTAGCTACATATCGAGCGGAAGCTTAACAACTGAAAATTTTTACTACCCAATGGCGGGAACTAATATGATGATGGGAATTAATGTAAAGTTGTAAAGTTAAATAGCCTTTGGAAAAATTGGTATTTAAATACCAGCTCTTCGCTTTATTGAGAGACTTTTTACCAGCAGATTAATATGAAGAGTGCTTGCTATGGTTCAGAAATAGGCAATAAAGAAATTTAGTCCCAGGTATGTTCACCGCTTAATCAGGTAATATAAATTGTTTGCAGTTGATTTATTCCTTAGTCTTTAAATGAAAGATAATCTCTGAATAAGCACCTTTGTCTTTTTCAGTTCGATTTAATACAGGTCGCTTATATTGGTTAACGATTTCCATTCCTATATTTTCAGCAATGGTCGGATACATGTTATATTTATCATTTGCAACTAAGAAAATATCATGATCTTCTACCAAATATTTCTTGCAGTTATTTAAAACATCAGAAAGACCTTGAATATAACTTTGCTTTGCTTCTTTGCCTTGCCCTTTAAACAAAGGGCCAATTTCTAATTCATCGTTTCTTTCAAATCCGAACAGGTCATAAGCATAAGCATGTTGTTCGTGGTAATCAATTAAACCAACATAAGGTGGAGAAGAAAAAATTCCTTTTATTTTTTGGTTAGCGGTAAGACTTCCGAAGGTTGGATATCTGGTTCTTAGTTCATCAAATACATTGATGGTTCTACTATCACCTGTTAAGCAATACTGAAATGTTTTTGTCCGTAATTTCTCGAATTGAGCGATACGCTTGACAGCATCTTTCGCATAAGTTTCCCACCATTTAAGGATTGAAAATAATGGCTTACAGATTTTGCCGTGTTTAGCACAATAATAAGTTGCGGTAATTGGCTCCAAAAGTGTTGCCAGGTCAGCATGAGTAGTTGCTCTACAACTACGAATAGTCCTGCTTAAAATTACATTGACAATGTTTTTGATTTCTGAATTCTTTATCTTTTTGATCTCGTTGAATACAAACTCTATTTCATTTCTTACATGTTGTGAATACCATTTGTCGAGAAAGTTATCTGCTCTATCCTGCTTAAGTTTGATGTTGTAATCCCTTATAAGTTTGTTGTAAACAGGAAGAAACTCTTTTTCTTTTTCAGAACCGTATTTATTCTCATTTATCTCACCTTGTCTTAATCTATATTTATAATCAGGAACAGGGAAGTACTTAATATTAAACTCATATAATTCACTGAGAAGCCTTTGTTCAAACTCTACAGTATGGAAGTTATTTAAAAAATGTTTGAGTGCTTTTGTTATTCTGTCAATCTCGGCTTGTATACTAATTAGATCATGATGATTAACCTTGCAGTTTCCGATCAAGGCGTTAAAAGCCGAAACATCAATACCTATTGCATGAATACCTAACTCAGCAGATTGAACCATTGTAGTTCCGCTACCAGAAAATGGATCGAGAACAATGTCTCCCTTTTTAAAGTATACTTGTTTTTTGAACTTATCCTTATGATCATCTAAAAAATATTCAACAAGCTGTGGTATAAATTTTCCTTTATACGGATGAAGTCTATGAACATGTTTTGTAGTTTCTGCTTCTTTATATTGGTCAAATGACAAAGCCCAGTTCAAATCACCTCCAAGCTGGTCTTTCCAGGAAATCTCTCTTTGCTTATTATAAGACTCATAATATTTCAGCAGGTCAGCCTTAGAAACTTGTGTCGAACCATTCGCACCGAATTTTTTGATGCGTCCATATTGTATTAAGTACGAAATGTTGGAAGTCGTAACGTTTTTGCCTAAGTACTGTTTCGCCCAGTCACTTGCTTCTTTTATAGTTAGTAATTCGTCTGTAGTTGTCATGAAAATACCTCGCCGACAAACTTAGTAAATATGTAAGATGTTCAATGACAAAGGCCTGGGATGTGGGTAAATTTCGGTTTTTGTAAGGGTGTTGTGTATCACGCTTTGTATTTGCACAGAGCTAAAACCTGTGGAATTAGTGAGGTTTGTTTAATGTTCTAACTGGGATAACTCTACCAACAAGACCAAGACATTTTTATGTCTACGGCTTCGGCGAATCGGCACCGAACTTCTCCTTCCAATCAACCATACCACCAACAACATTATAGGTGTTTTTGAAACCCTGGTGTTCAAGCATAAGGCAAGCCATAGCGCTACGTTGCCCGCTACGGCAATAACAAATTACTTCTTCATCTTTAAGATGCTCAATATCTTCTATAGCCATATCCTGTATTCTGCGTAAGCGAAAATGTTCGCCACCAATATTAAACTCTACCCGCTCAATATCTTCTCTCACATCAAGCAGGTTAAGTTTTTCTCCTGCATCCATTCTTGCCTTCAATTGTTCAACGCTAATATTTTGCATATAAAAAGTTTATTGATCGTCATTGTCCTCCGTAACAGGAGGCTTTATGGTCGTGGTATCTTTTACCGGTGGCTTTGTACTTAACCAAAGATCAATTGTTTGCCCGGCTTTTATTTTATTATGAAACTTTTGTCCAGACACAGGCTCGTTATACTCTTCTGGGTTTTGCCTGTACACAAAAGACCTCGCCGTATCTTTTACATCCATGTCAGGAACTATGGTCATATTTAAATTGAGGCTGTTTAAATATGATCTTGCTTCAGCGTATGTTTTGCCAATAAGATCCGGAACATTTAATTCTGTGTTGCCGATGCCATCACCCAAAACGAAACTTATGGAGCTGCCCATGAAAATTTTTGTTCCTGGTTTTATCGGGCTGCCGTTATATAACTGTTCCAATACAGCGTTCTTTGCTATATCAGGTCGAAAAGTTGTGTCGCCAATATGCAAGCCTAAATTCTCGAGGTACATTTCTGCATTCCGAATCGAAAACCCAACAAGATTAGGCATTTCAACAAGTGGAGGTTGTGACCTGTTTATCGTGAGATAAATAGTACGATTGATTTTTACAGTTGCTTCTCCCTCGGGCGATTGTCTTACTAC
>DASVST010000399.1:0-9658 GCA_036387965.1 Segetibacter sp.
CAGTATTTCCTTTGTTAAACTCATCATACAAAAGTGTGTAGTTTAAAAACTGGTACATAGGATCGAAAGGCATATGATCTTTGATCATCTCATCAGGCAATTTTTTATAAAACCTGTTAGAAAACATCCGGGTAAACTGGAAATCCTTTACTGTTCCTGCAGCCCATGTAGGATCGAACAAATACCAATTGTTATTTACTTCTGCAGCAACCCATGCATGAGGCAATTCACTTATCGATCCATTTTGTTGTTTCGTATATCCCGAAACTAATATTGAGTTGATGTTGCACTCCTTGTTAAGTGCGATTAATAGTTCAGCATAACCCTGGCAGATCGCCATTCTTGTCTTTAATACATCTTCAACCGTAGTCCTTTCCTGAACTTTTTTTAAACGTACTTTCTCTACGTCGTAATTAATATTATTCGCAACCCATACAAACAAAGCACGAACCCTTTCAGAATCAGAGGCAAAATTGTTTTTTACGTAAGAACTTATGCCTGTTGTTGAATAGGTTTGCTGTTGAGGTATTTGTAATGCAAGTTTATCCTGCGGAGTAAGAAGTTGGCAGTAACCTATGTATGTAAATAATAAAAAAATAGTAGTAGTTACAAGTGACTTTTTCATTAGTAGTGTCCGATCTTCTTTATTTATTCCGATCAAGCCTTAAACATACATCCAAAAACAGTTAGATGGATACTGACCTTGCTTAATAAAGGCTTAAATAAATTTGAGAACAGGTTGATAAAATTATATAGGCAAAATATTACACAACTGCTATTAAGAAAAACGGTCGTGCTATTTGTAAAGCTATGATATTCACTTACAACAGTTTGGAACTTTAAAATAGAAAGTCGGGCATGATAATTAACGATATGATAATCTTACATCACTTAAAACAATGTTTATGGAAACAACAAGAACTTTAGCTCGTATAGATATTATCGATATCGAACCAAGCGCGTTCGAAGTAACCGGTATAGGTAAAATTCAAATTAGAAATACAGGAGGTGCAAGCTCTTCTGAAGGTGGAATGGGAAGCGGAAGTGATGATGATACATCGAAAGGTGATCTTTCTAAGCCAGGAGAAAGAAGCGGAACATCTACAAATAAGGATAGTGATAACGAAGAAGGGTTTGACCCGATCGGGAAGAATATAAAAGAAAAAGAAAGGGAGAACGAATCAGGTAAAGAATAAATAAGCAATCAAAAGTTTAGACTTGCCTGGTTTGTTTGAAGATCAGTTTTTGTACTTTTTCTGCTGCCATTTACTACAACGTGCATAATGTTAACCTGTTCCTGCTTGTAATCGTGCAATATTTTATTGGTGATAATGATTTTCTTTGGAGAGGAAATGTTTGCAGCTTCGAAGTAACAATAAACCGACTCACTTTCTTTTTCAAACCCAACAAATTTTAACCCCACAGCTTTAGCATCTGCAATTATCGATAGATGCTTTGTGAGGTAATCGTTTATTATTATATTGTTTTCACTCTCCTGCTTCTCGTTTGCAAGATCTATTGGTCGCTTATAGTTTTGCTTTAAAGCATTTTGAAGATCGTCAACAAACATTTTACAACTGATCTCAAGGTTATTATTTTTAGGATTGAAGTTTAACTCGGTTACACTTACAAAAAACGGGTGAAGAATATTTGCCTGTACATTACTAACCTGTGGAGCACAAACGCTCATCACTAACATCAAAAGGCAGCTGTAAATTCTTTTCTTCATCATTTATAGTTTCTTAATACAAAAGTCTGTTTTATTTTCGAGTGCTAATGGAGTCGCAAAAAATTTAACTAATGGATGATTTCAGTTTTTATTTCCAAGAGGGATGGAATCACATCATTAGCCGCAATGCTTTAGATCACCAGTTATTTGTTCTTGCGCTTACCATTTTATTTACCCTAAGAGAGTGGAAGCAGGTGTTGATATTAGTTACTGCATTTACTATCGGGCACTCGATAACCCTTGCGCTAAGCATACTTAATGTTTTGGTGTTACCTGATTGGCTGGTAGAATTTCTAATCCCTGTTACGATAGTAATTACTGCGGCAGCAAACATCTTGAAAAGATCGTATGAGCACAAAGACTTAAAGATCAACTATTTTTTTGCTCTATTCTTCGGGCTGGTTCATGGACTGGGATTTGCTAACACATTAAAATTTATGCTTGCCAGTGATCAAAGTCTTGGATGGTCGCTGTTATCTTTCAATCTCGGGCTCGAGGCTGGCCAAATTGTTGTGGTTTTGATAATCCTGATCTTAATTCACTTTCTCCTTCAGTATGCAAAGCTCAATCGCAAATATTTGATTATTATTGTATCGGCTATTGTATTAATTATTGCATTGAAAATAACTATCGAAAGATTCCCCTTTTAATTTAAGTACATGAGAAAAATTGCTTCCTTAATTATTATGGCTTGTATTGTATGTAATATACAGGCTCAAAACATTCAAAACAACCCAGGCTCCAACCATGCTAATAAATTTGAGCAGTTAGGTACGATATTACCGACAGCTAACGAATATCGTACGGCAAGCGGGGCACCAGGCACTAAGTATTGGCAACAGCGGGCGGATTATGATATCAAAACAACACTTGATGAAAAGAACCTACGCTTAACTGGTAATGAAACCATTACCTATTACAATAACTCACCTGATGCTTTAAATTATATCTGGTTTCAGCTGGATGAAAATGAGCATAGCTCTTCAAAAAATGCTGGCTATGAAAATAGTAATCCATTCCCAAAACAGGTTACAACTCAAACGCTTCAAAATCTTGATAAAAAAGAAAATGATTTTGGGATAAACATCGTGAAACTAACTGATGGTACAAACAAACCTTTACGTTACGTGGTCAATAAAACGATGATGCGGGTTGACCTGCCTGCTGTACTTAAACCAGGGCAACAGTTTATTTTCAAGATAGATTGGAACTACAAGATTAGTGACAGGTTGGTACAACGTGGACGTGGTGGCTATGAATTTTTTCCTGAGGATGGGAATCATCTTTTTACAATAACGCAATGGTACCCTCGCCTATGTGTTTATAGCGACTTCCAGGGATGGCAGAACCACCAGTTTGCAGGTGCAGGAGAATTTGCCTTAACATTTGGAGATTTTAAAGTGCAAATGACGGTTCCTTCAGATCACATAGTAGCTTCAACAGGTGAATGTCAGAATTATGCGCAGGTATTAACACCGGCACAACTTGCCCGTTGGCAAAAAGCGCAGACAGCTAAAGACGTAATTGAAATTGCCACCTTAGCAGAAGCAACAGCAAGGGAGAAAAACAAGGCTTCTGGTACTAAAACGTGGATTTATACTGCTAAAGATGTAAGAGACTTTGCATGGACATCTTCACGAAAATTTATTTGGGATGCCATGCCAATTAACATTGAAGGCAAGAAGGTAATGTGTATGAGCCAATATCCTAAAGAAGCATATGGGTTATACCGGAAATTCTCGACAAAAGCTGTAGCACATACTATCAAAACATACTCAGATTTCACGATACCTTATCCATACCCCGTTGCCCAAAGCGTAGAAGCAGCTAATGGTATGGAGTACCCAATGATCTGTTTCAACTTTGGAAGAACAGAGAAAGACGGTACTTATAGTGAGACAACGAAGAATGGAATGCTTGGTGTGGTTATCCACGAAGTCGGTCACAATTTCTTTCCTATGATTGTGAATAGTGATGAACGCCAATGGACTTGGATGGATGAAGGACTTAATAGTTTTGTTGAATATTTGACAGAAGAGCTTTGGGATAATAAATTTCCATCACGTGCCGGCCCGGCATGGACGATTGCTGATTATATGAAACTGCCGAAAAATCAGTTGGAGCCAATCATGACAAACTCTGAAAACATCGGTGCTGGATTTGGCCCTAACGCCTATTCAAAACCAGCTACGGGTTTAAATATTTTACGTGAAACAATAATGGGTCGTGAGTTATTTGATCATGCCTTTAAACAATACGCACGCCGCTGGGCCTTCAAGCATCCAACTCCCGCAGATTTCTTCCGCACAATGGAAGATGCAAGCGGAGAAGATCTTGACTGGTTTTGGAGAGGATGGTTCTATAGTACTGACGTGACAGATATTTCACTGGACTCTGTTAAGTTTATGATGCCTAACGTAAATGCGACACCAAGAAGCCGTGATTCAACTGCATATCGTCCGTTAGCAAAACCTGATCAAACAAATTTTGAAGATATTTCAAAGATCAGGAACAGGCAGGATCCTAAAACTCGTTTTTATACTGATATAGACACAACAACCCGCGACTTTTACTGGAGATATGGCAGAGGTATGGAAGCATATGATACAACACGTTTTGCAGTGCTGGTTCCGGGTCGTTTTGAAGCATTGGATGAAGCTGCTAAGCAACAATACCGCAACAAGCATATTTACGAGTTAACGTTTACAAACAAGGGCGGACTGGTAATGCCCATAATTGTTGAATGGACTTATAAAGATGGTACTAAAGAAGTAGATAGAATACCTGCACAGGTTTGGCGTTTGAACGAAAACCGAGTTATAAAATCTTTTATGAAGGATAAAGAAGTTGCTTCTATACGCCTTGACCCAATGCGTGAAACAGCAGATATTGACGAAACAAATAATAAGTGGGGAGCAATACCTGCTGAACCTACAAGATTCGAATTATTCAAAGCAAAACAGGGTGCAGTTCGCGGACAATCAACCGGTACAAACCCTATGCAACAGGCACAGCAAAAAGCTAAAATGTAATCTGTTTTTATAGTAAAAAGAAGCCGCCTCTAATGGAGCGCGGCTTTTTTTTTTGCTCTTGAATCAAGTACTATATTCTTCTCCCAAACAATAAACTTCCCATTCTAACCATAGTACTTCCTTCTTCTATCGCCCACTTATAATCGTCGCTCATTCCCATTGATAAAACCGTAAGGTCACAATTTGCTGTTTTCACATCTTTGTACTTGTCAAACATATATTTTATAAACTTAAACTCTCCCCTCACCTTTTCTTCATCGTCACTAAAAGTTGCCATGCCCATTAAGCCATCAATGAAAATATGCGAGTACTCCAATGGCTTCTGTTTTGCCTCCGCTATCAGGTTCAGTAATTCTTCTTCATCTAAACCAAACTTTGTTTGCTCTTCAGCTATATGTATTTGTAATAAACAATGAATTACACGATTGATCTTTGCACCTTGTTTACTTATTTCTTTAAGAAGTTTTAAGCTGTCAACCCCATGGATCAGATGAACAAAGGGAGCAATTTGTTTCACCTTATTCGATTGCAGATGCCCTATGAAATGCCATCTTATATCATCAGGAAGCAGGAGCTGTTTCGCTACCACTTCCTGAACGTAATTTTCGCCAAAGTCCTTTTGCCCTTCGTTATACAACTCTAATATTTCCTTGTCAGATCGAACTTTACTAACAGCAATTAGGGCAATTTTTTTTGAATTTAGCTCTTCAATAATTTCTTTATATTTTTTTACATTAACAGCCATACAGTTTTTTTTTAGGCATAAAAAAAGACCATCACAGATAGTCTTTCTACTAATTAATGATAATTTATTTTAGGATTGACCTTCCTATTACAATTCGCTGCACCTCACTGGTTCCTTCATATATCTGCGTAATCTTTGCATCACGCATTAGTCGCTCAACATGGTATTCTTTTACAAAACCATATCCCCCGTGAATTTGGACAGCTTCAGTAGCTGCCCACATAGCAGTTTCACTCGAAAAAACTTTTGCCATTGATGAGCTCACTGCATAATCATTACCACTGTCTTTATCGAAAGCTGCCTGTAAGCAAAGTAAACGTGCAGCCTCAATTCTTGTAGCCATATCAGCAAGCTTAAATTGAATAGCCTGGTGATGCATTATTTCTTTACCAAAGGCTTTGCGCTCCTTCGAATAGGCAAGAGAACGTTCATAAGCGCCGCTTGCAATACCTAATGCCTGTGCAGCAATTCCAATACGTCCACCTGCAAGTGTTTTCATTGCGAAAGTAAACCCAAAGCCATCTTCTCCTATCCTGTTTTCTTTAGGCACTTTTACATCGGTAAACATGATCGAGTTTGTATCGCTTCCGCGGATACCGAGTTTGTTTTCCTTTGCAGCAACCGTAACACCTTCCCAGTTCTTTTCAACTATAAACACATTAATACCCTTGCTCTTTTTTGCAGGATCGGTTTGAGCTATCACTAAATAAACGGAAGCTGTCGAACCGTTTGTTATCCAATTCTTGGTTCCATTAATTACATAATGGTCACCCATATCATCAGCAGTAGTCCTTTGGGATGTAGCATCACTGCCTGCTTCAGGTTCGCTCAATAAAAATGCACCGATGTAAAGCTCTCCATCCTTCTTTCCCTGAGCAAGCGGGGTAAGGTATTTTTGTTTTTGTTCTTCTGTGCCATATTTTTCGATACCCCAACAAACAAGGCTATTATTTACACTCATACAAACACTTGTGCTTGCATCTATCTTACTTACCTCTTCGATAGCTAAAACATAGCTGATGGTGTCCATCCCTGCACCTCCATATTTTGGATCAACCATCATTCCCATAAAGCCTAAATCAGCAAGTTGCATTACCTGATCCTTTGGAAATCTTTGCAGCTCATCCCGTTCTATTACTCCTGGTAAACATTCGTTCTGCGCAAAATCACGCGCTGCACTTTGAATCATCAAATGCTCTTCACTCAATTGAAACTCCATAACCTTTTAATTTGCGCGAAGGTACGGAATAGGATGTAGGAATTGGAAGTACGAAATACGAAGTACGAAATACGAAAAACAAAATTACAAAAGTGAAATCTCAAATAAGAAGTCAAACGATCTAAATTGATACACAGTGCTAAGCGTTCTTAATCTTACCTACCTTAGACTTAAGACTTACTACTAAAGAAAGCTATCTGAAGAACATATAAGCCAAAATGATAGCTGCAACAATACCAACAAAGTCTGCTATTAAACCACAGGCAAGAGCATGTCGCGACTTCTTTATATTAACGCTGCCGAAGTAAACAGCTAGTATATAAAACGTAGTTTCGGTTGAACCCTGAATAATGGCTGCAAGTTTACCCTGGAAGCTATCTACACCATAGGTCTTCATAACATCTACCATTAATCCTCTTGCGCCGCCGCCGCTTAATGGCTTCATCAATCCTACAGGCAATGCCGGAACGAAATCGGTGTTTAAACCAAAAGCTCCGACAATACTGCCGATGCCATTTACTAAGTAATCCATACCACCTGTTGTACGGAAAGCGCTTATGGCAACAAGAATGGCAATCAGGTATGGAATAATTTGAACTGCTACACCAAAACCTTCCTTAGCACCTTCAATAAATGTTTCATACACATTTATCTTCTTAATAAGTCCTAATACGAGGAACGAGATGATGATGGAAAAAATGATGAGACTACCGACAAGACCGATATAAATTGCCATTTTCTCCGGTGGAAATTGCTTTAGCCACAAATATAAAACAGCCATTAAACCACCAAAGCCTCCGAGAAACGCAAGCACAGGAAGTTTGAAAAGATTGATTCGCTGGTAAATTGCAACAGCAATCATTCCTGAAACAAAAGATATAAATGTACCGATTAAGACCGGGAGAAATATATCAGCTGCATTAAATCCAACAAGCCCTTGCTCAATTGCCATGCTTTGACGAATGGCTATAACTGATGTTGGGATAATGGTTAACCCTGCAGTATTCAAAACCAAAAACATTATCTGTGCATTGGTTGCTGTTTCTTTGTCCGGGTTAATTTCCTGTAGTTCTTTCATTGCTTTCAAACCGAGCGGTGTAGCTGCATTATCAAGTCCGAGCATGTTTGCGGAAAAGTTCATCATCACACTTCCATTTGCAGGATGATTATCAGGAACGCCTGGGAATAACGTTTTAAAGAATGGACGAACGCCACGGGCAAATAATGTTATCATTCCTGCCCGCTCTCCTATTTTCATTATTCCTAACCAAAGTGTCATCATTCCTACCAGGCCAATAGAGATATCAAAGCCTGTTTTAGCACTGTCGAAAATGCCGGTCATCAACTTAGAAAATATCTCTGTATCGCCCATGAAAAGTTTTACCAAAGCCACAACAAAAGATATGAGGAAGAAGAATAACCAAACGTAATTAAGCGCCATGACGAATATTTAAATGAATATCAATAAAATATTGGAATTAGAAACAAATGGGCAAAAAAAAGCCGGTCACTTAAGTAACCGGGAGTCTTCTTTGTGAGGCTGGTAATGAGTTCTAAAAGAATGAGAACCCGTTAGTTTGTATTCTGCTTAAATTCACTAACCTTAATTTTTTTCATCTTCTTTATCTTCATCTTGATCTCATCTAATTCAATCTCTGGCACCTTATTCCGGCTTGCATCCCAATACCGAAATTCTTCCATCAGAATAAGTAAATTTAATTGGCCTTCTTCCAATTGTTCAGTGTTCATCTGGTTTATAGTTTGTAGAGTTGGTTAGAATAAACTCGATTCTTTGGTGGAAAAGTGTGTGGTGTGTTAGATGTGTCTGAATAATGTACTGCTTTAACCATTTGGGTTATAGAAGTTTGAGAATAGGACGATTCTATTAATGGGAAGCGGAAAACTACTGCTGAGAATAACTCACAGATATGAAAGTTTTACCAGCCGCTCCGGTTGCCACCAAACATACGTCCAAACATACCGCCTGCTCCGCCAAATCCTCTTCCTCCACCAAAGATTCCGCCTAATAATCCACCACCTCCGAGTAGTGCTCCTAACAGCCCTCCACCCATTAAGTTGCCACCTCCACCAAACATTCCTCCTCCAAATCCACTTGCTCCCCTGCGCCGTCCACTCAACATTTTCATGAGAACAATAGGGCCTATTATTCCCAAAGCTCCTTTCATTAATGAATCAGAGTTAATTCCTGCGTTTTTTAGTTTATCACCAAAGCCTAGGCTGTCCAAAAAGCTTCGTGGAGTTGTTTGTTCAGATTCTAATGCTTCCGCCTGTTTAGGCGCTTGCTCAACAGCTTTTTTAGTAAACTGATCAAGCAATGAGTACTGCTCTTTATTAACACCGAGGTACTGTGCTATTTTATGTACGTGTTGCTTTTCCTCTTCGGAATAGGACTGGTCGGATTGGGAAAATGCTATCAGATCACTTATCAAAGAGAAGCGTAGTTCACTTGTCTTCAGTACATCCAGGCAACGGTTTAAATCGTCATCAGCCATCGGAGTGGACGCAGCATGCCTGATCAAATTACTTTGGTCTTGCGATAGTTCTGCTGATTCACATAAGGCATCAATATACGCCAGCTCTTCTTCAGTTGATGAACGATCCGCTGTTGCAATTGAAGCTATGGCACCGAGGTATGCGCCTTTTTCCAGGTCAGTATACCCGTCTAATATTGTCGTTTTTTGTTCCATGGTACTATGAAGATTGTACGTTATGAATGGTAGCGTTAAAAAGTCATACCTTCAGGCAATCAGTATTCATACCACTACAACAAGGCTCAACGCCCGGGAAGTAAAGGGAATTATTTTTTGTCTATCCATCTCTGAAAAAACTCGTAGGTGCGAAGCATTTGATCAATACGTTGGCGATTATCTCCTGCTCTTGTAATTTCATGGGTCGCGCCCGGATGACCAACA
>DASVST010000400.1:0-2041 GCA_036387965.1 Segetibacter sp.
ATCGTTCATCGTAAGCATCACAATCTTGGCATTTGGCAAAATTTTCTTCACCTCAGGCAAAGTGGCTATCCCATCCATAATAGGCATTTGAATGTCTAATAAGATAACATCAGGCTCAAGAAACTTGACAAGATTCAGCAATTGCATGCCGTTTTCAGCTTCACCTATAAACTCTATATCTGGGTAATGTGCTAAAGAGGTTTTTACGCCAGCCCTAAATAATGCGTGGTCGTCGGTAATCAGCACTTTTATCTTACCGTTGGTGTCAGTGTTCATTAAAAAGTAATGTTTTAAGTCAGTTGCCGAAAGGTATTAAATTAAAAACGAAATTTTATTGTTGTTAGTATCCCTATCGGTGAATAGTATAAATCTTATTTTGAGACGTGTGGTTTCTACGTGGCCCCACAGTAATCTGTGCAGGCCGAAAAATGGGCATTTATGCTCAATTCCCGCTTCTAATAAGTTCTACCTTTGAAATGTAAAGCCCCCGTTTGGATCCAATAACTGTACTAAAGCTGTTCGCTGATCTCCAGATCAAGTAACTTCAATACCTATGAAAATATTTTTGAAAGGGCCAGGGATAACCGGTATTAAATGATTGGCTAAACGAGAGACACTAATCTAGTAATTTGTTTCTCATTGCATACATCAGTAAACCTCCAATTGTTTTGGCATTTACTTTCGACTTCATGTTTTGCCGTATGGTTTCTACCGTGCGGGGACTAAGAAATACTGCTTCTGAAATTTCTTCGGTGGTTTTGTCTTCACTAATCAACCTAAGTATCCTAAGTTCTTTCTCGTTGAACTTGACTGTGTTAGGATAGAATTTTCTTACGGCCCTCTTCTGCTGGAGTCTTAGAAGAACAGCTGAGTTTACCAGGTCGTTAAAATAAAAATCATCATTCATGCAGCTGATGATGGCTTTATAAATTTCGTCTGGATCTGTTGTTTTTGTAAGGTATGCATTGGCGCCATACTCCATCATTTTAGTAATAATCTCCTTGTCATCATACATACTCAGGATAATAATCTTAACCTGTTCGTATTCTTTACGTATCAACTGCAATGCGTTAATCCCGTCAACCTCAGGCATCCGAATATCCATTAAAAGAATATCGGGCGTTTTGATTTTGAGCTTGTGCATCATGTCTTTCCCATCTTCAGCTTCCCAAATAATCTTTATGAAGTCTCTTGATTTTAGGGCCATTCTAATTCCATCTCTGAAAATTTTATGATCATCAGCTATAGCTAATCTTATCAGCTTTTCATTGGGCATGGGGGTGAGGATGTTTATATACGTAAGATATTAACGAAAGTCTTCAGGTATCTCTACACGTGCAATTTTCCTATTCAGCAAACTCGGCAGGACGAAGATCTACTGTGCTAAATACCGTAAAAATACTGTTTCAAGAAGGTGCTTTTACTATATTTAGTAGAACAATTACCAAGTATAAATCCGCTGAAACCCTTATCTGATCTGAACTTCAGCCAAATTAGCAAACATTAAGTGAAATAGAGGGTGTTGTGGAAAAAAATGTTATTGCCCATTTTTAGAGTCAATTCCTATCAATTCATAACCCAAAAACGATTTACTATGATGGACACAGAACTTTATGTTGTAAAAGGCACAGTTTACCAGCAAAAAAAAGGCTTTTCTGCTGAGGTCGGCGAAAACATCGGCTATGACAAAGCCGCTAAAATGGTAAAGAACCATTGCGATCAAAAGCAGGAAGATGTTACTGCTCATTTTATTGGACGTAACATTATCGAAGCGATCTTAGCTCAACCTGGCGTTACAGGCATCGCAATGTTTAATGGCATCAACGAACTTGGCCTTCAAAAGCCGATGTTAGTTGGCGTTGACGCTCAAGGCAACAATGTTTTAAATGTTACCACCGTTGGCGATAATGGAGACATCATCAAACAAAAAGGTATCGTTGCTGGTGGTGTAAAAAGCTACGACGGCATTGGTGCTGGAGACGACAAAGGCTGGTAATGACTAAGATGGGTTGAGTGGTTCAGAAATAGTTATATTTGAACC
>DASVST010000401.1:0-4187 GCA_036387965.1 Segetibacter sp.
AACGTCCTTTTTCAAGATCTTCCCTGGTTTCAACTTCATTTTTTTTGATGATTGAAATGCCAGAGATGGACTTTAAGGACAAGTAGACAGGGTTTAGCGTATCAGAAGCGCTGTCCATGGAGATTTTGAAAGAAACCTTTCCACTTCCTCCAATAAAGCCGAAGACTAAAATAAAAATCAAAGGAAAGGCTAAACTAAAAATAACAGCAGAAGGACTTCGGAATATTGCTCTTAAACTTGCTTTCGTGATCGCAAGCATTGCTTTAACCTGGTTATATTTTGCCTCCATAATTGGCGCAAATCTATCCTATTATTCTTTCATTCGCTACCTTGTATTAACATAAAATATTTGATGGAAAGTTTTGAACCATAGACAAATGTCGTACCTTTGTGAGACAATTGTCAAAGATGAAAAAGAGCCATCCAAAAAACGAACCAAAGCCTTATAAGCAAAATGATTCAGCCTCGAATGTGTCTGAGCCATATTTAGCTATGCAGTCTCTTAACAAGTTGCCTGCTGCGTTAGCAGATTTCCCTTATACCAAATTTAAAAGAATTGCTGATAAAGTGCCATTTACACAAACTGAATGGGCTAATATTTTACATCTATCTGAGCGTACGTTACAGAGATATTCTAAAGACAACAAAAGTTTTGAAGGAATTTATGTGGATAGAATTTTACAGTTAGAAAAACTTATCGATACCGGTTTAGATACATTCGAAAGTGCCGATGCGTTTTATAGGTGGCTAAAGAATCCTAAAACAATCTTAGGAACTTCCGTTTCTTTTGAGTCGCTTTATCATTCACAAGGCATACAAGATGTGCTTAACCAATTAGAAAGAATTCAACATGGTGTATACACATGATTGTATATAGATTCACTCACACAAGGTATAAAGATGATATTTCAGGCACGGGAGCAAAACTTTTTGGTGGTAGGTGGAATGAACCGGGTGTTGCAGCTTTATACTCGAGCAGCAGTATCTCTCTAAGCCTTTTAGAAGTTCTTGTAAATGCAAATACATTAGAAGAACTAAAGGCACTTGCATTAATGAAGCTAGAAATACCTAAAACAGTTGACCCTTCAATCCAAAAACTTAGCACACTTAAAAAAAACTGGTTTGGTGACTTTGAATATACAAGGTGGATAGGGAGCCAGTTTCTAAAGTCTGGAGAGAATCTTTTGCTTGAGTATCCTTCTGCTGTTATAAATGAAGAAATGAATTTTTTGATCAACCCTTTACACAAAGACTTCAAAAAGCTTAAAGTAATATCAAGTGACAACTTTAAGTTTGATGAGCGCCTTTTTAAAATTTAATCTCAATTGATTTTTAGATCGTAAGGCAACCTGCATTGTGGTATCGCAATCATCTTTTTTATATCCCTTAGACGTTTTAAGATTTCGTATTGCTCTTCTCCAATTTCTTCTTTTATAGCTACTTTTTTTATCTCTTCCTTCTTGTCGCCTAAAATCGATTCTATAAAACCTTTTCTTTCAGGATACTCTTTCACCCTGTACTCTTTTAGTTTAGCCATTCTTGCAGCGGAGTTTATCGCATCCTGCAAATTGCCAAGCTTATCAACCAAACCTATGCTTAAGGCTCTTTCACCAGTCCAAACCCGTCCCTGTGCAATGCTATCAACATCTGCCATAGGTTTTTTTCTTCCTTCAGATACGCGAGTCTTGAATGTGTGGTAAATAGCATCGACAGAGTTTTGTATAAATCTTTTTTCAGCCTCATTTAAAGGACGGCTAACGGAAGGCATATCAGCGAAAAGTCCGGTCTTTACGCCATCGAATGTTACGCCTAACTTCTGTTTAAAGAAGCCTTCCATGTTTGGAATAATACCAAACACGCCTATCGAACCGGTGATGGTATTAGGTTGAGCAAAAATACTATCCGCATGTGCAGCTATGTAATATCCACCAGAAGCGGCTACATCACCAAAACTTACAATGACAGGCTTTTCTTTTTTAGCGAGAATTAATTCACGCAAAATAATCTCGCTTGCTAATGCACTTCCACCGGGAGAGTTTACCCGCAGAACAATCGCTTTTATATTTTTATCAAATCTTGCTTTTCTAATGATGTTCTTAAATTCATCTGAGCCAATGGTTCCTTTATCTCCTTTACCATCAACAATTTCTCCTTCGGCATATATAATTGCAATGCGGTCTCCACTACTTTTTTTATAATCAACAGCTTTTTTATACTTATCTAAAGAAACAAAGTTGGTTTTATCTGTTAATTTTATTTTTAGCCACTGGTTGATTTCAGCTTTTACTTCATCATCATACCTTGCTCCATTGATAAGATTATGTTTTACTGCATCATTTGCAGTTTGAATAGCGCCGGTGTTTGCAAGTTGATGCAACGCACCAGTATCTAACTTTGAGCGCTGTGCTGCGGCTGTTAAAAATCTGCCATACAAATCATTTATGTAAACTGAAGTTTGTATACGATTTGCTTCAGTCATTTTATATTCCCGTAGAGGCTCGGTAGCACTTTTAAACTTACCCGCATAGAAAATTTGTGGTTGAATATTCAACTTCTCCAAAGTTCCTCTAATAAAAAATAAAGATGCCGAAAAGCCCCTCCAATCCAAACTGCCCTGGGGATTACAATAAACTTTGTCAGCTACATTTGCCACGTAATATGCGTTTTGCGAGATCACATCTCCATATGCAACTACAAATTTTCCACCTTTTTTAAAATCGAGAATTGCATTTCTTAACTCTTCACTCGCAGCAAAACCGTTTGCGTTATTATTACATTTAATATAAATTCCACGAATCGCACTATCCTTTTTTGCAAAGTTTATTAGTCTTATAACATCATATAACCCAGGGACATCATTATCAGAACCTCCCGTTAGTTCTCCTATTGGATCTTGTTGTTGTTGTTCGAAATAATGCTTGTTTAAGTCGAGAACCAGTACTCCCTTAGTGCCAATTTTAGGTTTATCTGAACTCGCAATAGCAGACAATACAACGAAAAAAATAAAGATGCCGATTATGGAGAAAACTATTAAGGACAACAGGGACGCAAAAAATATCTTGAAGAAACTTCTCATCTAAAAAAATTAAGAGTGCGAAATTAAAGATATTTGGCGCTATGTATTTGTTATATATATGGACAGAGCTTTTTTATTGATAGGTGGAAACCTCGGTGATAGACTTTTGAACCTTAAAGAAGCTCTGGTAGAGATTAGAAAGTCTGTGGGAAAGATAGTAGGCCAATCGCAGGTTTATGAAACTGCAGCGTGGGGAATCACTGAACAACCTGCTTTTTTAAACCAGGTTTTATTAGTTGAAACACATTTACCTGCCACCCAATTGCTGAGCACCTTGCTAAAAATTGAAAAAAAACTAGGAAGAAAACGTAAAGCAAAACTAGGCCCGCGTATTATTGATATAGACATTTTATTCTTCAATGATGATATAATTTCTTCACCAGATTTAGTTATTCCTCATCCAGAACTGCCGAACCGCAGATTTGCATTAGTTCCGTTAAATGAAGTTGCTCCACATTTCAAGCACCCGGTCTTACAAAAAACAGTAGCTGAGATGCTTAAGGTTTGTCCTGATAATCTCAAAGTTGAAATGTTCTCATGTTAGTGATGTGTTTATAACCAATTCTACTATACCTAATGTTTTTTATGATTTTGCTGTAGGTTTGACGGTTGTAGTCAGAAGCATATAATGAATCATCATTTTATTACAATAGAAGGGAACATCGGAGCGGGAAAAACAACTTTAGCGCACTTGCTTTCTAAGCATTTTAATGCAAGGTTGATCTTAGAGGAATTTGCCGACAATCCTTTCCTGCCAAAGTTTTATGAAAACCCCGAGCAATTTGCTTTTCCGTTGGAGTTGTTTTTTATGGCGGAGAGATATAAGCAGTTGAAGGATCTTCTACACACAAAAGATTTGTTTCAGAATATCACCATCAGCGATTATTTATTTACCAAGTGTCTTTTGTTTGCAAAAGTAAATTTACCACAAGAGGAGTTTAGGCTTTATCAAAAATTGTTTGAGATAATTCACCAGCAACTCTTACATCCAGACATTGTGATTTACCTGCATGCACCCGTTCATAAATTGCAGGAAAACATAAGAAAAAGGAAACGTGATTACGAGCAATCAATACCAGATGAATACCTGTTTAATATTCAGGAAACTTAT
>DASVST010000402.1:0-2035 GCA_036387965.1 Segetibacter sp.
ATATCTCCAGAAACATTCCTGACAGTGTGATCTTAAACAATTATAAAAAAATGGTCTCCACCATAAAAAGCGAATCACCCCGTACAAAAATTTATTTTCAGACGCTAATGCCGGTGAATAATGAGTTTACTCAATTCAAAAATCATTACAATAAAGACGAACATATATTATGGGTGAATGATCAGATAAAACAGCTGGGAAAGACAGAAGGCTTTACTGTTATTGATCTTCATCCGCACTTTTTAAATGCTGATAAAAAGCTTGATAAGCGATACACTGAAGAAGGTTTGCATTTAAATGCTGCAGGTTATAAACGGTGGGCTAAAGTTTTAACTGAAGGCGATTACGTAAAATAAAATTATGAGATCATTGTTCCGTTCACTAATTATTGCAGCCCTTATGATCAGTTCGTGCACTTCTACCAAAAAAGGATCAAACTCCGCAATTGGACCTTCCTTTGATCTGCAGGGACACCGTGGTGCAAGGGGTTTAATGCCAGAGAATACGATACCTGCCATGAAGGTGGCAATCGATCATGGTGTAACTACAGTTGAGCTTGATGTTGTTATTTCAAAGGATAATAAAGTTGTCGTTTCTCACGATCCTTATTTTAACGAGCTTATTACTACCACGCCTGAAGGGAAACATCTTACCAAAAAAGAAGCAGAAGAACTTGTGCTATATCAAATGATGTACGATGAGATAAAAAAATATGATGTTGGATTAAAACCTCATCCCAACTTTCCAAAACAACAAAAAATAAAAGTTCATAAACCACTGCTTTCTGAATTGATTGATTCAGTAGAAGATTATGCAAAAAGTAAAGGGAAAAGCATACGGTATAACATAGAAATAAAATCAAAGAAAAGTGGTGATGGAGTCAATCATCCTGCACCGGAAAATTTCTCTGAACTGGTACTTGCTGTTATAAAGGGAAAGAACATCTTAAACCGCACAACTATTCAGTCGTTTGATATTCGTCCCTTGCAATACATTCATAAAGCACACCCGGTTGTAACACTTTCTTATCTCGTTGAAAAAACTACACAAAGTATAGAAGACCAATTTGCGGCTTTGGGTTTTCAGCCTCAAACTTACAGTCCTAATTATGCTATTTTAACCAAAGAAGCTGTCGCTTATTGTCACCAAAGAAAAATAAAAGTATTGCCATGGACTGTGAATAACTTGAGTGAGATGAATAAGCTGATCGAGTTGGGAGTGGATGGAATAATATCTGACTACCCTGATTTGTTTGCACAATTAGGGGTAAGAAAATAGTTAGAGTTTTTTGGATTTTGAATGAAGATTTTACGTGTCGTTTTCTCAATGCATAAGTGTTGTCAAGTGTTTGTTATTGCATTAAAAATCTTAGTGAAAACACGTATCACATAATCGAGAGTTATGAATTACTTAAAGCGAATGTTTTTATATGCTTGCCTGTGTTTTATTACTTCGTGCGGCATTCGTAATATACAGGGTACTGTTGGTAACACAAACACCTCAGATGCAGAAAACCTTAAGGTTCTTTGTTATAATATTCATCACGCCAATCCACCATCTAAACCCGGCATTATTGACCTCGATGCGATAGCAGGCGTTATAAAACAGTACTCACCCGATGTTGTTGCCTTACAGGAAGTTGATGTAAACACAATAAGGTCTGGTAAAACATCTAACCAGGCAGCAGATTTAGCAAAGCTTGCACGTATGCCATACTATTACTTTGCTAAAGCAATCGATTATCAGGAAGGTGAATACGGAGTCGCAATTTTATCAAGATATCCAATGGAGGATATGAAGAATACGCCACTTCCAACTGAAGAAGAAACCAAAGGTGAGCGAAGAACACTGGCAACAGCCGTTATCCGTTTACCATCAGGAAAAAGATTTGTTTTCGCAAGTACTCATCTGGATGCACAACGTGCAGATACCAACAGGTATTTACAGATCAATAAAATTGTTGAGGTCTTACAAAAAGAAAAACTTCCGGTTGTTATTGCAGGCGATTTTAATGCACAACCGAATACAAGAATAA
>DASVST010000403.1:0-2409 GCA_036387965.1 Segetibacter sp.
AGTGAACATTGTATGAAGGTTCCTTTTAAGTTGAGTTGTTAGAACAAAGTTTTACCTATAGATTTTTCAACTCTCCTTACGTCATTTAAATCTTTTTAAAATAGATTCTACTTTTTAAACCTAAGCTTCTTCATATATTCTGCATTCGCTTGTGCCGCAGCTATAGGTGTAGTACCCACATAGTCTTCCTGTTCAACAAAAAAATATTTTAATCCTGCTATTTCGGCTTGCTGTAAAATTCGAGGATAATCAATTGTACCTAAACCTAAGGTTGTAGTCTTACCAGCTCTGCCGTCTTTAACATGCACTAAAGTAAACCGCTCAGGATATTTTCTTATCCATTCAAAAGGGTCTTGCCCTGCAGTTATTACCCAATACATATCCATTTCAAAATCAACTAAAGCTTTATCAGTATTCTGCATTAATATATCCTGCGGGTATACACCTTCAATTTTTTTAAAAGAATAATCATGATTGTGATAGCCAAATCTGATACCCCTTTGCTTACAAATCTCACCGGCTTTATTAAATGATTCAGCTGCTTTCCTAAAAGGTTCTAATTTATTCTGAGGACCGATCCATGGACATATCAAAAATTTAATGCCTATTGCTGCTGCTTCATCTGCCTTCTTTTCAAAATCTTTATTGTGATCACAATGGCTTGCAATGAAGTTCAGCCCAAGATCATCTATATATTTTTTAAAATCTTTGCTGGTCATACCCCAATACATCCCTAAACTTTCATGCTCATAGCTTTCGATCTGCTCATATCCATATGAGGCTATCTTTTTAAGTGTACCCTTAGTATCTGCAGGTAAAACATCTCGCAGTGTATAAAGCTGAATACCGAATTTTTCAATGTTGTTTAACGTAGCCTTTACAGAACATGCTGTAAGGGAATTTGAAATCCCTCCTAGTACTACCCCTGTTGCAAGTGTTCCTGCAACCTTTAAAAATTCCCTTCTATCATTGCTCATTGTCTTTCTTTTAAAATACAAATGATGAAAGCTTATTCTGACATTATTTTGTTGTGGTTAGGCAGATAGATTACCCACATTAAAGCCATCTCTGTACTTTCTTTGTACATACTGATTTACATCATCAAAGTTTGTAACCCGCATGTTTTCATTATCCCAAAGAAGTTTGATATTCTTTCCGGGAAAGTCGAAACCAGTACCTGTGGTGCGTGGCTTACGGATGGTGTTACCTCTTATTGCCAGATTTGCCATGCACAACATTTCTGTTAACGGACCGGCAATTTCAAACGGGGAACTCATCTGCATTTTTCCGTAACCTGCAATACTTCCTTCAACCCATTGCGCATAGTGTCCATCAGCACCACCGGGAACTCTCTTTATCCTTTGTTTGACCTTAACTTCTTCGTTACGGGAAAGTGGAATGAGCCGGGGATTAGCGCCATATGTACTGCACATCATTTTACCTCTTGTACCAATAAACAAACATCCGTTTCCACCATCGCCAAACAATTCTGTTGCTCCTAATTCTTTTGGTCTTTCGGGTTGTATACCACCATCCATCCAATGCAATGTTACAGGACCTTTGGTCTTTTTTGTTTTGGGGAAAGTAATAGTTACATGACTTGACGGCGGACAGCTTTCAGGGAAGTAGCCCTGTTTGAACTCATCTACGTATACAGTTCCTACGCTTGCCTGTACATCTGAAATGTATTGAAGATCTAAAACCCGGAAAACAGGTTCAATTAAATGACAGCCCATATCTCCTAATGCACCGGTTCCATAATCCCACCAGCCGCGCCAGTTAAAAGGCACCAGCTTTTCAACATAATCTTTTTGAGGAGCAGAGCCTAACCACAAGTTCCAATCCAATGTTTTTGGAATATCGCCCTTGGTGCCCGGCCATGGAATTCCTTGCGGCCATACCGGCCTGTTCGTCCATGAATAAACAGTATGTACTTTTCCGATCTCACCTGCATTGTACCAATCCATCAGTTGCCTAACTCCATCACCAGATGAGCCCTGGTTGCCCATCTGCGTTACTACTTTATATTTTTTGGCAGCTTCAGTGAGCACTCGAGCCTCATGCACATCATGAGCTAATGGTTTTTCTACATATACATGCTTGCCCAATTGCATAGCAGCCAAAGCCGGCGCTGCGTGGTTATGATCTGGTGTTGCAACAGATACAGCATCGAAGCTTTTTGACTCTTTTTCCATCATTACACGCCAGTCTTTATAAAACTTAGCCTTGGGAAAGTTCTTAACTGAATTGGCAGCTCTCTTTTCATCTACATCACACAAAAAAGCAATGTCTGCTTTCCCACTTTTATTAAAGCTTGATACTACACTCTCTCCTCTTCCGCCAACACCTATACATGCAATTGCCAACCGATCGCTCGGTGCAATAAAGCCTTTACCTCCTAATACATGT
>DASVST010000404.1:0-4228 GCA_036387965.1 Segetibacter sp.
ACGACGACGTGAAGAACGAAGTATTGTCGGCGCTTGAAAGTGGATGGATAACGACGGGCCCGAAAGTGACAGCTTTGGAAGAAGCCACCGCTATGTATGCCGGTATAGATCATGTGCTTTGTGTAAACTCAGCAACATCGGGGCTTATGCTTGTGTTGCATTGGTTAGGTATTGGCAAGGGTGATGAAGTTATTATCCCGGCTTATACATACGCAGCAACTGCATTATCTATCATGCATGTTGGCGCTACACCTGTTATGGTTGATGTTGAACACGACTTCAACATTAGCGTGCATAAAATATCAGCAGCCATAACTGAAAGAACAAAGGCAATTATGCCTGTTGATTTTGCCGGTTGGCCTTGCGACTACGAAGCTATTTTCCAGCTTGTAAATTCTGCCGAAAATAAAAATAAGTTCGTCGCCAAAGGAGCAGTGCAGGAGAAGCTGGGGAGAATTGCTATAGTGGCGGACGCAGCTCATTCTTTTGGTGCGGAGTATAAAGGAAGAAGATGTGGAGCACTTGCGGATATCACAGTGTTTTCATTTCACGCAGTAAAAAACCTTACGACTGCAGAAGGTGGCGCTATTTGCATTACAATGCCTGAAGCTTTTGATAACGCTGATGTATATAAAACGCTTCGCTTGTGGAGTTTAAATGGTCAAACAAAAGACGCGTTTACAAAGAGCCAGTCCGGCGGCTGGAGATATGATATTGTTTACCCCGGCTTCAAGATAAACATGCCCGACATTTGTGCTGCTATTGGCCTTGCGCAAATACGAAAGTATGAAGATGTGATTCTTGAAGAAAGAAAAAGAGTTTTTGATTTTTACGGCGAGCAATTCAAAAGTGATGAGTGGGCTGAACTTCCGCCGTACACTAGAAATGATTACCGTGGTAGCTGTCATTTGTACCCGCTGCGTATAAAAAACATTACCGAGAACCAGCGAGATAAAATAATAGAAATTATTTCTGCAAGCGACGTAGCAGTAAACGTGCACTTTATCCCCTTGCCATTGCTCACGGTCTTTAAACAACAGGGCTTTAATATTGAAGATTTTCCTGTTACCTTCGATTCCTACTCCCGGGAAATATCACTTCCCATTTACCCTCAATTAAACAATAATATGTGTTTGCACATCGTTAATACAGTGCGAAATGCAGTTTCTGATGTTATCAATAATGGATTTAATTAGATTACTTGATTTCACATTTTCACTTATAGGTTTGATATTACTGGCGCCGCTTTTACTGGTTTTAGCCTGCATAATTAAACTGTCATCAAAAGGTCCTGTTTTTTACATGCAAAGCAGGGTTGGCAAAAATGGAGAAGATTTTAGGCTGTTTAAATTTAGGAGCATGTGTACGGATGCAGATCGAAACGGCTATATAACTGTTGGAGGAAAAGATAAGCGCATTACAGCAGCCGGCTACTACCTTAGAAAGTACAAGCTAGATGAACTGCCGCAGCTGATAAATGTATTGAAAGGTGAGATGAGTATTGTGGGCCCGAGACCGGAATTAAGAAGGTATGTAGATCTTTACAATGTAGAACAAAGAAGGGTGCTGGACGTGCTACCAGGAATAACTGATTATGCTTCAATAGCATACAGAAATGAAAATGAGGTGCTTGGTGCGGCAGCGAACCCCGAAGAAATGTACGTGAGAGAGATAATGCCTAAAAAAATTGAACTGAATTTTTCATATATCAATAACAGAAATCTGAAAGAGTATTTTACCATTATTTGGCAAACGATTACTTCAGCAGTTATTGGTAGATAAGGCATGGTTGCAGATTTTTAATAAGTAAATAAAAAGCAACCTTTTAGATGTAATCTCAGTCTTATTTACAAGATATGTGTTAAAGAAAGTGGATATGAAATGAAAGGACGAGCCAAAGCCCATTGTTTCAACATTTTTTTTGTACAAAGTTCAGTGTCCAAATCCAATTGAAAAACCCCTGTGCGGGCCTAATTAAATTAAAAGGTAGTGAAAAACTTAAGGAAATTTTTACTGAGAAACCGAATCGCTCCAAAATGGCTGATTTTTCTACTCGATCTTAGTATTTGTTGTTTCGCAATTATCTACGCTAACTACCTCCGCCTCAACTTTGATTTTACCATTATCCGCTTTACAGACCTAATTGATGATCTTGCTGCGACCATTACAATAAATTCTGCATTCTTCTATATTTTCCGCACTTATCACGGTATAATTCGCCTCTCTGGTTTCCAGGAAGCGTTTAGAAGTATTGCTGCGGTATTTTATTCCTTTTTCATAATGCTATTGTTGAATGTAGGTTTAGGAATGTTCCAGGTACCTCCATTCATCCCTACATCTGTTTTATTTATTTACTTCTTCATATCATCGTTCCTTGTTTTTGGTTATAGGCTTCTTGTAAAGCATTTGTATAGAATCAGTGTAAACCAGGAAGATAACATACACGTAGTAATTTATGGTGCGGAACTAAATGGTTCGGTATTAAAAAAGACAATCGAGCAAACATCAAATAACCGTTATAAGATCGTTGCCTTTATAGATGATGATGAAAATCTATACGGTAAAACGATTGATAACGTAAAGATTTACTCTTTCAACCAGATCAAAAATGTTACTAAGCCATGGCAGATAAAAATGCTCTTTTTCGCAAAGCAGGATTTTGATCTGAACAAGAAAAACAAAATAGTTGACTTCTGTCTTGAGCAGAATATCAAGGTAATGAATATTCCTCCGATGCGGGAGTGGATCCAAGGTCAGCTTAACATCAGCCAGTTAAAAGAAGTTAAGATTGATGAATTATTAGGCAGACCGCAGATAAACCTTGAGAATGAGCATGTAATGAACATGCTTCGCAACAAAAGAATTTTAATTACAGGTGCTTCCGGATCAATTGGTAGCGAACTTGCACGCCAGATTGCTTCAATACATCCTGCCTCTCTTATAGTTTTAGATCAAACTGAAACTGGTTTATACGAGCTTGAGTATGAGCTACAGAAGAAGTATAACTTGGGTAACTCTTTAAAGGTTTACTTAGGTGATGTAAAAGATGAGAACTCTATGAACAACATGTTTAGCCAGTATTTGCCGAACATAGTTTTTCATGCTGCGGCTTACAAGCATGTTCCAATGATGGAAAGCCATCCTTCAGAAGCAATTCGGAATAACGTTTTGGGTACAAAAACACTGGCTGATCTATCAGAATTTTATGGTGTTGATAGATTTCTGCTTGTTTCAACCGATAAGGCGATCAACCCAACAAATGTAATGGGTGCTTCAAAACGTATTGCTGAAATTTATTGCCAGGCTTTACAAGGCAGAAAATCTGTTCCTATTTTAGATGAAGGCATTTACCAGTTAACTCCTAAAACAACCAGGACTAAATTCATAACAACACGTTTCGGTAATGTATTAGGCTCAAATGGTTCGGTTATTCCTCGTTTTCAGGAGCAAATTGCAAAAGGCGGTCCGGTTACAGTAACTCATCCTGATATTATCAGATACTTCATGACAATACCCGAGGCTTGCTCTCTTGTATTAGAAGCTGGAACAATGGGCAACGGTGGTGAGGTATTCTTGTTTGACATGGGTGAGCCTACTAAAATACTTGACCTTGCTAAAAAGATGATTAAGCTTGCGGGCTTAACTCCGGGCAGAGAAATAGATATTAAGTTTACAGGTCTTCGTCCAGGAGAAAAATTATTTGAGGAGTTGTTGAATAAAGAGGAAGAAGTTATTCCTACTAAAAACGAGAAAATTCTTATAGCAAAAGTTATCGAATACGATTTTGACAAGGTTTCAAAAAGTATTGAAAGGGTGATTGATGTTGCAATGAGAAATAAGGATGAAGATGTGGTAAAACAAATGAAGCGTATTGTACCTGAATATATCAGCAACAACTCTATCTACGAATCTATGGATGAAGAAATACTAGCTCCAGCACTTACATCTCATGGATAGTTAGTTACTTTGCAGTCGAATTTATTTACATGTTTAATTTATTTAAGAAATCGGGAAGCGTTACTCCCGATTTATCATTTATAGCAGTTGATATGCACTCGCATCTCTTGCCCGGCCTTGATGATGGTTTAAAAGAGGTAGAGCAGAGTGTAAACTTTATGAGACAGCTAAATGAGCTGGGATACAAGAAATTTATCTGCACTCCACACATACTTTCAGATCTATATCCAAATACAAGAGAAACGATTTTACCAAAGCTTGACCTGGTTAG
>DASVST010000405.1:0-4629 GCA_036387965.1 Segetibacter sp.
GGATTTATTGCCAATCCTAATTGGTAAAACTGCAATGCGAGATCATAATGCTTTTGCGCCTGGTGTATGCCTGCAAGAACAAAATAAGGAACACTCCAATGTTTATCCTTAGCTGCAACATCAATTTCATAAGCTCTTTGAGCATAATAAAGAGCTGAATCTAATCTATTCAATTTAAAATAAGCTTCCGCTAAAAAGCCATTCATTTGTAATGACCTTACCCTTGCAACTTCCGGACTTTGCACTGCTTTCTTAGTGTACCTAATCGTTTGCTCATAATCTCCCTGGTAAAAATAACCCGCGGCAATATTGCCAAAAGCAATGCCTATCTCATACTCATCTTTCAGGTTTTCTGCTTCTTCTAATGCCTTAAATTTTATTTCAATCGCTTTAGCATAATTGCCACTTACCGCAAGTGCTTCACCGATAGAAAACAACGATCTTATTTCACCCTTTTTATATTTTAGCTTTTGAGCCAATGCCAGGGCAGGTAAACCATATTCCAATGACTTTTTTGGATCATTCCATTGAAATTTATAGGCAAGCCAGTTTAGTGTTTTTACTTTGTTGGTATCTTCTTTAGAGGTTTTTAATACCTGTAAGGCACTATCAATTGGGGGTTGAGAGTAAGCAAAAAAACCAGTATGCAAGAACAGGATGAAAAATAAGAAATTTCTCATGAGAGCTAGGGTTGGCTACTAAAGATAATATATCGGTTTGATTACCAGAGTCTAATAATTCCGACCGTGTGTATATAGTTGAACTAACCCTCCTTCATCAACTTAAATTGATTTCGTTTGCTGAGTTCTTAACTGGATACTTTATTCTGGAAAGGTCTGTTCTGGAATTCTCTCCTCATCGCTCATACGTTATTTTACAAGTAGCTCAACCACCATTTTTGTTTGTTAGCTGTTTTGTACCTGTCATACCACCGACACAAGGGATACAGAGTAATGATAATACCGAGCCATATCAGGTAAACTAATGCTAAAGAAAAGCCATAGCCATCGAGTCCTGGATTTTCAGTTACCCATACATCTAATACCATATCTCTCCAATCATGAGTGGTTAGTTCTGCTGCGAACATTGCCAGTAAATGTATGAGGTATAGATGCAAGAGATAATAAAACATTGGGACCCTACCGTAGGTACTGATTATGTTGGTGAACCTCTTTGTTGATTTTTCTGAAACGGCTAAAAATATTAAAGCAGGTCCAAGGGTCATAAGCACAAACAATAAAGAAGGCGGATACTTAGTAACATTTAGAAATGATAGTATGGTAAGTACTGATGTATTCTGCACAGACCACTGCATTGGTTCACCATAAACATTAATAAACCTGAGTAAAATAAAAAACAGAATTGATATCAACCCCGCAGATAGCAGAAATCTTTTACGTGTTGAAGCAGAAACGTTATTTGTATAAAGGCTGCCTAGCCCATAACCTAATGCCATAACACCAATCCAGGGTAGTATCGGATACGTAACAAATATGCTTCTTTCAAAAACTTCATACATCCCTGACTGATGTAGTAAGCCCCAGCCGAAAGCAGCCTCATCGTTTCCCCTGACGGAGATATCATCTAACAAATTGTGGCCGAAGATTATTAGAGCGCCGATGGTGAGAATTATGGGTACAGGCAAAAAGATTAGTGCTGCCAGCGCAATCATACTTCCACCTAATGCCCATATAACAGCTAAATCAAGATTTGAGAAAGAAATATCAAACATCCATGCAAAATTAACCACCGTAATTTCCAGAAAGATGAGCCATAAACCCCTTGTTAGTAAGAAATATGCTAATTCCTTTTTACTCTTCCTTTGGGACGACAGGAAAGCTGATGTGCCAGCAAGGAATACAAATACAGGAGCACAAAAATGTGTTATCCAGCGGGTAAAAAATACTGAAGGAGTAGTTTGAGACAGATTGGTCGGATCATAAAAGAAAGCATCTGCATGAAAATAATCCCGTACATGATCTAAAGCCATAATGATCATGACAATACCACGTAATAGATCTATTGATGTGATTCGATTAGTGCTTGCCATGCTGCATGCTCTGTGTTTTTTATTGTAGACGTAAAAAATGGTTACTTATCTCTCTAGTTCAAAGTTTGCTTCCGGTGCAGGACGCTTTGGAGCATTTGCAACCTTCCATCCGGTGCGATAAATCCAATTAGTCATTTTCTTCAACTTTTTATAATCATATGCTCTGCATCGTCCATTGCCCAACTGCCCCCATTTGATCAGCACACCAAGCAGATGCATTCATTTCATCAATTGTGCCGGCAGAACGTCCGCGAAATGATCAGCAGCCATTGCATACATGTCTCTTTTAAGATCAGCTTCTTTTATAGCTGACAACGCTGGCGGTTGATTGAAGCTTGTTTGTTTTGGTGGTTGTGAATTAGCGTTGAAGGTGTGCAGCAATCCCAATAAGATTACTGATGTAGTTAGTTTTTTCATGTTGGTTTATTTATCCCCCGGATGATATTTTTTCTCAACATTCTTCATAACATCTTCTTTATAAAAGAGTACTTCTTTGAATTGTCCTTTCGAGTACATCTCTCCCTGGTCGAAGAAGTGTTTTGATTTTGGATCACCACTTTCTCCACCAGCTAATAAAGACTTTGCTTTTATTCTTTTTCCAAATTCTACTGCGCAGATAAAGCTGTTACCGCTTACGCCATAGCGTTTATTTGTACCCTGGTAAGTTCGGCTATTATAAGATGGAAGCTGTCCCCATATTGCCGATGCATAACCAACAGGAATGCTTGGTTCTTTGTCATCATACCTCTCTTGCATATCACCTGTGCGTCTTTGAAAACGATTGACTTCACCCCACGGCATTTGCCATTTTCCAAATTTTGATTTTAGTTCACTTACAACATCAGCTAAGGGTTTTAATAACTGCTCTGCGGTAGCGGTGGCAGCAAACTGCTTCGTCTTTAGAACCTGGTCATCTTCTCCTGCATCAACATATACACGCTGTATTGCAGTGTTAAGTTTTTGCGCCCATTCAATCGCAAGTGTAGTAGCTACAGAGGTTTCAGACGAATTATAATCCCACTTCTTTAGAACATCTATTACTTCCCCCAGGTCTTTATACTCGTTTTGTTGCGGATATGCTTTTACAAGCGCAGGAACTAAAACTTCGAAGGCGGTAAGCTTACGATCGTAACCCGCAGCTATTATTTTATCAATAGTGAATTTGTTCTCTTTACTTAAAACTCTTACTGCGTTTACGCCTCTGAAATTCTCGCCATCTGGTGCCATGTAAGCTGCGTAGTTTTCTTTTTTAGGACTGCTTGTTCCTGATGCTGTAAATGGTGTGGAATTACAGTTTTGAATAAAACCAGTTGCGGGATTATATACGTGTACAGTTTCATCAACCTTGTGTAAGCCTTTCCATTCTGTTGCTGAAATAGATCCATCAACAGGCTTTGACCAATCTATTTTGTTATCACGCTTAGGAATATAGTTTCCGTGCCATAGCGCAATGTTTCCTTTGTTATCTGCGAAGACAGTGCTGTTTGAAGTATTAGCACGGAGGTCCATCACTTTCTTGTAATCATTAAAGCCTTTTGCCTTGGTGCGAAGCCAGCTTTGTTGCAGGCTTGTCATAGATCTGTTGTATGATTTTAGGCTTATCCATTTACCATCACGTTGTGCCATTACGGGTCCGTGATGGGTGTAAAAGGTAGTGACGGTTTGTGGGGTTATCTTATTACCGTCCTTTATACGTATAGTAATTGTTTTCTCTTTTACAGGTAGTTGTTTACCCTCAAATTCATAATAGTTTTTCCCATTCTTTTGCGTGATCTTTTCTTCATACAAATCTGCAACATCTACGTTTGCTGAAGTATGCATCCATCCGCAATACTCGTTGAAGCCCTGGTAGACGAAGAATTGCCCCCAGGTTACAGCGCCGTAAGCGTTTAAACCTTCCTGGCTTGTTACCTGAACTTCTGGTCGGAAGTAAAAAGTTACATGGGGGTTTATATAAAGTATTGAATTACCGGATTCGGTTTTAGATGGACCGACAGCGAAGCCGTTTGAGCCTGTTTGATGATCAGGATCTTTTGCATGAAAAGAAACATCAGCATTAGCTCCGGGATAAAACTTCTTTAAGTCAGCAGTGGTTATATCAGCAGTATTAATGGCACCGATACTTCCATCTGTCCATAATAATTGATACCACGGTTTAAATCTTTTTAATAAAGCTGTTTTTACCTGCGGATTTTTGTACATGTAATAATTAATGCCATCGGCATAAGCATTCAATAATTTTTTTAACCAAGGTGCTGCCTTATTATAATCAGCAATTGCTTCAGTAGAATCAATCAGTAATCTTATAAGTAAATCATTATAAAATTCCTGGCTCCCTTTTACTTCACTCAATCGCCCAAGCTTTTCAATGTAGTTCATTTCAACACGCTTGAAGTCATCCTCGCATTGAGCATATAATAAACCGAATACAGCATCTGCATCTGTTTTTCCATAGATGTGCGGAATACCCCAATTATCTCTTACGATTGTAACCTGTTGTGCCTGTTTATTCCAACGGCTGATTTCTTCTTTTGTAAATGATTGCGCGAAAAGTTGCAATGGTAGCAACAGTAATAAAA
>DASVST010000406.1:0-2139 GCA_036387965.1 Segetibacter sp.
AAGCAGCTTTTAATTTTATGGATTTATTTTGTCTCATTATTACCGTGCAAATGTATAAATTATTTACAGCACTCTTTTTTTCTGACGAAAACTGCTTTAAACAGCTTCCACAATATATTACGAAGATTCATTCGATGTGGATTAGAATGCAAAGCTACGTTTGCATTTCAGTATAAGGCCGGACAAGAAAACCGTGCCCGGCTTTATAACAATTCTTTTTAAGCTAACTCTTCGGCTTTGTAACCAGCCTTCTGAACTGCCTCAATTATCTGTGACTTGTCAAGGTCTTCTGTTGTTACGGTAAGTACTTTCTTTGGGTTGAGGGTGTCAACCTTCCAGTTTCCTTCCCCGATTTTCTCGTTCAATGTGGGGGTTACTTTAGCAATGCAAGACCCACACATGATGTTTGTTTTTAATTCTATTGTCTTCATGACTGTCTGTTTTTATTTCTGTGATGTAAAATTAGTTTAGATGCCTGGGGTGGTTGTTATAGAATTTTGGATATGATTTACATAATTTTTGGCTATAGTTTTTTGGACCTTAGTCTTAGGCTATTGCTTACAACTGATACTGAACTAAGCGCCATTGCAGCACCTGCAATCATGGGATTTAGCAGAAAGCCATTAATCGGGTATAGAAGTCCGGCTGCAATCGGAATACCAATAAGGTTATAGATAAACGCCCAAAACAGGTTTTGCCTGATAGCTGCGACCGTGTATTTTGATAGTTTTATTGCTTGTGGTATTTTGGAAAGGTCTGATGAAATGATGGTCATTTTTGCTACGTCCATTGCTATGTCGCTTCCTTTGCCCATCGCTATACTTACATCTGCCTGTGCTAATGCATTACTGTCGTTGATGCCATCACCTACCATTGCTACTACTTTGCCCTGCTGCTGTAACTCTTTTACAAAGTCTGCCTTGTGTGCCGGTAATACTTCTGCTTTATAGTTCTTTATTCCTACCTGTGCTGCTATTGCTTTTGCTGTAGATTGGTTATCACCGGTAAGCATATACACTTCAATGCCTGCTGCCTGTAATTCTTTTACAGCCTGAACAGAGGTGTCTTTTATTTTATCTGCAATTGCAACAACTGCTAAAGCCTGCTTTTCATCTGCGAAGTAGATTACTGTTTTTGCCTCACTAAGCCACTTTGTGGCGGAGCTTTCTAATTGCGAAGCAATAGTAATGTTGTTCGTTTTAAGAAGAGTAGCATTGCCGACATAGTACATACTATTTGCAACATGAGCCTTTGCCCCAAATCCTGTTATGCTTTGAAAATGATGAACCGGAAGGTTTTGAACTTTGCCAATGTGCTTTACTACTGCCTCTGCTAAAGGGTGCTCTGAAGCATTCTCCAAGGATGCTAAAACAGGTAAGCTGGTTTCATCGTTGTTTAACCACAGTATATCTGTCACAACTGGTTTACCTTCTGTTATCGTTCCTGTCTTGTCAAGTATAATAGCATTTACCTTCTTTGCTAATTCAAGGCTCTCTGCATCTTTTATGAGTATTCCATTTTCTGCACCTTTACCTACACCAGCCATGATTGCTGTTGGAGTTGCTAAACCAAGAGCACAAGGACAAGCAATAACTAATACTGTTACTAATGCTAATAAGCCTTGTGTTAAGCCGTTCTCGCCTCCTAACAATACCCATGCAATAAGACTAAGAATAGAGATAGCAATAACGATAGGAACAAAGATGCCTGCAATCTTATCTACTAATCTTTGTACAGGTGCTTTGCTTCCTTGTGCCTGTTGAACCATTTTTATTATCTGTGCTAAGATCGTATCACCTCCTACTTTGTCCGCTGTAAACTGGAAGCTGCCTTTTTGGTTTATTGTTCCTGCAAATACTTTTTCTCCCTGCTTCTTTTCAACTGGTATTGGTTCACCACTAATCATACTTTCATCTACAAATGAAACTCCCTCACTTACTGTTCCATCAACTGCAATCTTTTCACCTGGCTTTACTAATAAGGTATCTCCGACTTTTACCTTTGCTATTGGCATTTCCATTTGATGCCCTCCATGATGTACTACAGTAACAGTATTAGGTTGTAAACCCATTAGCTTTTTAATAGCTGAAGATGTATTGCCTTTGGCTCGTTCTTCTAACATCTTTCCTAAGAGAATAA
>DASVST010000407.1:0-1500 GCA_036387965.1 Segetibacter sp.
AAACCCTTTTCTTGCTGCAAGAAGAATGAAAACAACAGACTTTGATGTACAGCTAAATTTATTTTTTTTCAGAAAAGAAGTTCAATAGCTTTTAAATATGCCTCACCCCTACAAAGCTACCATAGCAATATGCACATACAATAGAGCAAGGTTGTTGCAGCTTTGTATTGAAAGCCTTTCGAAGTTGAGTTTTAATATGGCGGAATTTGAAGTGCTTTTGGTTGATAACAACAGTACCGATAACACTGTCGAAGTTGCCGGAACAATTAATACTTTATACCCCCAGCTGAACTTTAGGTATGTTTTAGAAACTAAACAGGGTGTTGCAAATACCCGTACGAGGTGTGCCTTAGAAGCTAAAGGAGAAATAGTAGCATACATAGATGATGATTGTATTGCTAATGAAAATTGGCTTGAAAACATTGTAGAGTTCTATAACTCACATCCAGAAGCTATGTCAACTGGAGGCAAGATCGTTCCTAAATACGTGGTGCCGGTTGCTGATTGGTTTGGGAAATACTTTTGGGGGCTTGTAGGAAATTATGATTTAGGGAAAGAGGTTTTTCAAATGCGCGGCGTTCGATATCCTTCTGGTGCAAACATGCATTTTAGAAAAGCTGCTTTTGACAAGTATGGTTATTTTGATAGTAATCTTGGTCGTAGCGGCAAAAGCCTTATGGCTGGTGAAGAAAAAGCTATGTATCTTAAGCTGATAAACAACAATGAAAAAGTTTATTACTTGCCACATGTTGTTGTTCATCACCATGTTGAGGGAAATAAGTTTGATAAGGCTTACGTACGAAGGCACAGCTACGGCATTGGAGGCAGCGAACGTTTAATGAATGCTGGTAATAACTGGAAGCTTGTAAAAAAACTCGTAGAGTATGTAGCTAAACTAGGGTATGCAATTGCATACGGCTTTAGCTATTTATTTAAAGGTGAAACCAGTAAAATGGTAATGCTTGTAAAATTCAGATGGTGGGTAATCGAAGGCTTTTTATATCCTTCTAAAGCTAGCTAATTTCTTCATATTTTGTTTTTGAAACCAAGCTTTTCTTAAGCATTATAATTTATCGGATATTGCACAATTATGGGGGACATACGTCGACTATCAATTCTTTCATCAATTGTAATATACCTGGGCTTTATTGTCGGCGCTTTTAATACTTACCTTTTTGTAAAGCAAGGAACTTTTACTACTGAGCAGTATGGTTTAACCCGCCTCTTTAATGATATTGGTATCACTTTCTTCTCTTTTGCAATGCTTGGGGTACAAAGCTACATTTTCAAATTTCAACCGTTCTACAGGCAGAATTTAACGAGAAAAGAAAATGATCAGCCGGCCATAAGCATTATCATAGTTACAATAGGTTTTATAATAGTTGCCATTGCAAGTGTCTTTTTTAAACCATTGTTTGTTCAAAAATTTTCAGCAAAATCACCTTTACTTATTGATTATTATTACTGGATTTTGCCCTTCACTTTTGGTGTAATATACTT
>DASVST010000408.1:0-8520 GCA_036387965.1 Segetibacter sp.
GCTGGTGTTTTCAGCAATGATTGGTGGTGCAGCATTATTAGCAGATGGAATGATTACTCCGCCTATATCAGTTTCCTCTGCAATCGAGGGGCTAAGAAATATCCCTGCCTTAAGCGGTATTACTGATAACAGTATTATTGCTATTGTTTTGAGCATAATTGCTGTACTTTTTTTTATGCAGCAATTTGGTACCGCATCTATTGGTAAATTGTTTGGTCCCATCATGTGTATCTGGTTTGCCATGCTTACTGTTTTAGGCGCTTCACATTTATCTGAATACATTGGCATATTTAAAGCCTTCAATCCATACTATACCTTCGATTTGCTTACAACTTATCCCAAAGGCTTCTGGTTGTTAGGAGCAGTCTTTCTTTGCACAACCGGAGCAGAAGCCTTGTATTCCGACTTAGGTCATTGTGGTAGAGGCAACATCAGGGTATCATGGATATTCGTAAAATCAGCATTAATCATTAACTATTTAGGGCAGGGTGCGTGGCTATTATCGCATCATAAAGGACAGATTATTACAGAAGGAATGATTACAGCAGGCTTCAATCCATTTTATGGAGTTATGCCAGGTTGGTTTTTATTAATTGGAATAATAATTGCCACATGTGCAGCCATTATAGCAAGCCAGGCATTAATAAGTGGCTCTTTTACATTAGCAAGTGAAGCTATAAGGCTAAACCTCTTGCCGAAAATGAGGATTAAATATCCAACAGAAGCAAGAGGTCAACTATACGTTCCGGTAATCAATACGCTGCTTTTTATAGGCTGTTGCGGCGTGGTTCTATATTTTAAAAAAGCAACTAATATGGAAGCGGCGTATGGGTTGGCTATTACAATGTGCATGATTGCTACCACAATCCTTTTTGCAAATTTTTTGGTGCTACAAAGGGCAAAGCGCTGGTTAATTTACCTTTTCCTTTTTACTTACTTCAGCATCGAAATCGCATTCCTCGTAGCAAACCTTGAAAAATTTCCTCATGGTGGCTATGTCACACTCATAATGAGTGGCGCATTATTTTCCATTATGTATGTATGGTACCGGGCAAGAAAAATTAAAAACCGTTATGTGGAATTTGTCAGATTGCATCACTATATCTCACAATTGCAGGAATTAAGTAATGATAGAACCATTCCTAAATACGCAACCCATCTTGTTTACTTAACCAGTGCTGATAATCCGAGAGAAATTGAACATAAGATTATATACTCAATCCTTAATCGAAAACCAAAGCGGGCTGACATATATTGGTTCATCCATGTAGATACTTTAGACGACCCCTATACAACTGAATATAAGGTCGAGCACATAATACCTAATGATATAATCAGGGTAGAGTTCCGATTAGGTTTCAGGGTTCAGCCAAGGATAAATTTGTTGTTTAGAAAAGTGGTTCAGGACTTGGTTGCCAATAAAGAAGTAAACATAACGAGCAGATACCAAAGCCTGGAAAAGAATAATGTAACCGGTGACTTTGAATTTGTTGTAATGGAAAAGTACCTTAGCCAGGACAATGAATTGCCACTTTTCGAAAAGATTATTTTAAAGTTTCACTTTTGGCTGAAGGACTTAACGTTATCAGAAGAAAAAGGATTTGGCTTGGACAGCAGCAATGTTAAGGTTGAGAAGTTTCCGTTGATTGTTTCTCCCGCATCAATAATCAACTTAAAGCGAATTGAAGATATAGATGAATAATAAAATTGGTGAACAGCTCCCTCACAGTTCTTCTGTTGCTTTATAAGCAGGAAACCAAAAAAAGTATGCAGAGCAAAGTCCTTATTATAGACGATGAAGAAAAACTTAGAAACTTATTAGCTCGGCTAATTAAGTTAGAAGGCTTTGCAGTTATCGAAGTTAGCAATCTTAAAGCAGCACATAAAGCAATTGAAAGAGACGAACCGGATGTAATACTTTGCGATGTAAAGTTACCTGACGGGAATGGTGTTGATTTCATCAAGGAGGTAAAAGCAAAGCATTTAATTTTTGAAATCATCCTGCTTACTGCTTACGGTAATATTCCTGACGGCATCCAGGCAATGAAAAATGGGGCTTTCGATTACATCACCAAGGGTGATGATAACGATAAAGTAATTCCGTTACTGAATAAGGCACTTGAAAAAGTTGAATTACAAAAGAAGATTGCAAGATTAGAAGAGCAGGTTGGTAAAAAATACAGCTTTGAAAGTATTATCGGCAGTTCCAAGCCACTTACTGAAGCAATTGATTTAGCAAAGAAAGTTGCTCCAACCGAGGCTACAGTTTTGCTATTAGGAGAAACTGGAACAGGCAAAGAAGTATTTGCTCAGGCTATACACAATGCAAGTTCGAGAGCAACAAAATCATTCATTGCACTCAACTGTAGTGCGTTTACTAAAGAACTGCTGGAAAGCGAATTGTTCGGTCATAAGGCAGGTGCATTCACAGGGGCGGTAAAAGATAAAAAAGGTTTAATTGAAGAAGCAAATGGCGGCACTTTATTTCTTGATGAGTTAGGCGAAATGCCTGTTGATTTACAAAGTAAATTATTGCGGGTATTGGAAACGGGTGAGTTTATAAAAGTGGGTGACACCAAATCAACGAAGGTCAATGTTCGCATAATTACAGCTACAAACAGAAACTTACAGCAAGATATTAAGGAGGGTAAGTTTCGTGAAGACCTTTACTACCGGTTAAATGTGTTTACCATTGAATTACCATCTTTAAGGGAAAGAAAAGAAGACATTCATTTGCTGGCTGAATATTACACAAAGTTTTTTGCCGCTAAAATGAACAAGAGGATTAATGGGATAACTAAGGAAGCACTAAAGCTATTAGAAAACCATTCCTGGAAGGGCAACATTCGTGAGTTAAAGAACATGATTGAAAGAGCAGCAATCTTAGAAAATACAGACCTGCTTACACCTGAAAATTTCCCATACGACATCCAGCATGGTTTGGAAAGCACAACCTCATCTTTAGACCTTACCACTGTTGAGAAACAACATATTCAAAAAGTATTAGCCTATGCCAAAGGAAATAAGACAGAAGCAGCGAGACTGCTTAATATTGGCTTAACAACCCTATATAGAAAAATGGAAGAGTATAATATAGCCAAATAGCTCAACCCTTTCATTATGAAAATCCACCCTTCCAAAATGGAAGGGTTTTTTGTTTCCTAAAACTCAATAAATATCCCATTAACTTTCTGAAACCCCTATCAACAAAGGACTACAGGAGATTTGTTTTCTAAGATAATTATGAGGCACTCATTTGGCTTATTAGGTCCGGAGAAATACATATCTACAATGACACAAGAAAAAAGCGTGGCAAAAAAAGACTATGGCAATGAAGCACCCGGAGCCAAAGACGTACTGATTACAATAACAATCTTTCTGCTATTAACTGCAATGTCTTGGATTGCCTACTACAAGTTTGGGTGGCTACATTAAAACAACCGCATGAAGAAACGCAAAACAGTTTGGGATATAGCGGTATTAATAATTATTTATTTAATCACCATAGGTATTGCTTATATGGTTTTTCTGAAAATTAAGCTTCTCATAAATTAATAAATAAATCATGTTAACAATCACCTTAATTCTTGCCGGGTTTTTATGCTTTGCAATCTTCTACAAATCAATTGACTTCTTTGATAAAATATGAACTATGACAGCACTATTCATTTTAGCAATCCTTGTTTTCGGTTACATCTGTTATGTATTGATCAAACCCGAAAAATTCTAAGACAACTTAACGTAAAAAAGAATTATGAACACAGAAATTTTAGGCGTTGTCGCCATGTTCCTTATCACACTTGTACTTGCAATTCCTTTGGGTAAATACATTGCAAAAGTCTACGGTGGCGAAAAGACCTGGCTCGACCCAATTTTTAATCCACTTGACAGACTATTTTTTAAAACAGGTGGTATAAAGCCTGGAACAGAAATGACGTGGAAGCAACACTTGCTTGCACTATTAACCATAAACATTTTTTGGTTTATTATAGGTTGGCTCATTTTAGCTAACCAGGGATGGCTTCCTTTAAATCCTGATGGTAACCCATCAATGTCTCCGGACCTTGCCTTCAATACAGCAGTTAGCTTTTTAGTTAACTGCAACCTTCAACACTACAGCGGCGAAACGGGAGCATCGTATCTAACGCAAATTGTTGGCTTAATGTTCCTACACTTTGTTACAGCAGGCACAGGCATGGCAGCAGCAGCAGCAGTATTCAATGCCCTAAAGAACAGAACAACTGATAAGCTTGGTAACTTTTACAACTACTTTATTAAAAGCTGTACAAGAATATTATTGCCTTTGGCTATAGTCATTTCGCTTATTCTTGTCTTTAACGGTTCACCCATGACAATGGAAGGGAAAGACCAATTTATTTCGATGCAGGGCGATACAGTTAATGTAAGTTGTGGACCGGTTGCACCTTTCGTCGCCATCAAACATTTAGGTACTAACGGAGGTGGCTTTTTTGGAGCGAACTCTGCCCATCCGCTTGAAAATCCGAACTACATTACCAACATCACACAAATGGTCGCGCAAATGATTATACCGTTTGCGCTGATTTTTGCTTTTGGATATTATACCCGCCGAAAGAAGTTAGCTAAAGTAATTTTTGGTGTGATGACCTTAGGCTTTTTGCTGCTCGTCATTCCAACAATACTACAAGAGATGGGCGGCAACCCTGCAATTGCACGAATAGGTGCAGATATAAGCAAGGGAAACATGGAAGGCAAAGAGGTAAGGTTTGGAAGTGCTGCATCAGCATATTGGAGCATAGCAACAACAGTAATTTCTACGGGTTCAGTAAACAGTATGCACGATAGCTATATGCCTATTAGTGGAATGAACCAAATGCTTGCAATGATGACTAATGCATTTTACGGCGGCGTAGGTGTAGGCTTCTTAAATTTCTTCATCTTTATTATAGTCGCAGTATTTATAAGTGGTTTAATGGTGGGTAGAACACCTGAACTATTAGGTAAAAAAGTGGAAGCAAAAGAAATGAAGATTGCAATGATCATTGCATTGCTTCATCCATTCCTCATACTTGTTGGCACGGCGCTGTCAGCTTACTTCGTTGCTCATCATCCTGATATTGATTGGACGATAAAGCCTGCTAACTGGCTTAACAATCCAGGTTCACATGGCTTCAGTGAGATGTTATACGAATACACCTCCAGCTCTGCTAATAACGGAAGTGGCTTCGAGGGCCTAGGCGATAACAATATTTTCTGGAATGTAAGCACAGGCATTGTAATGATACTTGGGAGGTTCCTGCCAATCATAGGACCACTTGCCATTGCAGGAATTCTTGCAAACAAAAAATTTATCCCTGAAAGTGCAGGCACACTAAAAACAGATACTTCCACATTTGGAATTGTAGTGTTTGTGGTAATTGTAATTGTAGCTGCATTATCATTCTTCCCTGCACTTACGTTAGGTCCACTTTCAGAATACTTCAGTAGCAAATAAATTAAATACTAAGTTGATTAAAAGATAGAAAATGTCTAAAACTAAAAATACAAGGCTGTTTGAACCAGCCTTGGTTAAAGAAGCCTTTACACAATCATTTGTAAAGTTGAACCCCGGAAGCATGTTCCGTAATCCTGTAATGTTTACAGTGGAGCTTGGGACAATTGTGATGCTGATTGTTTGTATCTGGATACTCGGAGGAGAACAATCACAAGGCAGTTTCGTCTACAACTTCATTGTATTTCTTATCCTGTTTGCAACACTTTTATTTGCAAATTTTGCAGAGGCTATTGCAGAAGCAAGAGGCAAGGCACAGGCAAATAGTCTTAGAAAGACAAGGGAAGAAACACCGGCTAAGAAAGTGCCGACCGTCGAAGAGATATATTCAGACAACGTAGAACTTGTGCCATCTTCACAGTTGCAATTGAATGACTTATTTGTTTGTGAAGCAGGGGATGTAATCCCAATGGATGGTGAAATTGTAAAGGGGATTGCCACAATAGATGAAAGTGCCATAACCGGTGAAAGTGCTCCCGTTATTCGTGAAGCAGGTGGTGATAAATCATCTGTAACTGGTGGAACGAAAGTTTTGTCAGACAGAATTGTTGTAAAAGTAACAATTGCCCCTGGAGAAAGTTTCCTTGACAAAATGATTGCTTTAGTTGAAGGTGCTTCACGTCAAAAAACCCCCAACGAAATAGCCTTGACCATTTTACTTTCTGGCTTTACATTAGTTTTTGTGATTGTGTGTATCACTTTAAAGCCATTTGCGGATTATGCAAATACACCTATCACTATCGCTGCCTTCATATCCCTGTTTGTATGTCTGATACCTACAACCATTGGTGGGTTGTTAAGTGCTATCGGTATTGCAGGTATGGACAGGGCTTTGCGAGCAAACGTAATTACAAAGAGCGGCAAGGCAGTTGAAACAGCAGGGGACATTGATGTGTTACTACTTGATAAAACAGGAACGATAACAATAGGTAACCGCAAGGCTACTAACTTTTATCCTGCCAACGGTGTAACAGAAAAAAACTTTATTGAAGCAAGTGTTATGTCTTCACTCGCCGATGAAACACCAGAAGGAAAATCCATCATTGAGTTAGGTAAACTAAGCCCATCTTCTTTTGACATGCGAAACTCGAAATTCATAAAGTTTACTGCCGAAACAAAAAGCAGTGGAATCGATATGGCTGATGGCACACAAGTCCGCAAAGGTGCATTTGATGCTATCCGTAACATGGTTACAAAAGCTGGTAATACTTTTCCAGCCGAGACAGAACAAAAAGTAAAAGACATTTCTTCTAACGGTGGCACTCCATTAGTCGTAAGCAGAAACAATGTCGCTTTAGGAGTTATAGAGTTGCAGGACATTATTAAACCCGGCATTCGGGAGAGGTTTGAGCGGTTAAGAAGAATGGGTGTAAAAACAGTGATGGTTACAGGAGACAATCCCTTAACAGCTAAGTTCATAGCTGATAAAGCAGGTGTAGATAATTTTATTGCCGAGGCAAAGCCGGAGGATAAAATGAACTACATAAAAGCCGAACAGCAGGCAGGCAAACTTGTTGCCATGATGGGCGATGGTACTAACGATGCACCGGCCTTGGCACAGGCAGATGTAGGTGTTGCAATGAATAGTGGAACAGCAGCAGCAAAGGAAGCCGGTAACATGGTGGACCTTGATAATGACCCAACAAAGTTGATAGAAATTGTTGAGATCGGCAAGCAGTTGTTAATGACAAGAGGAACATTAACAACGTTCTCAATTGCCAATGACGTTGCAAAATATTTTGCAATAGTACCTGCATTATTTATAGCATCAATACCAGGCTTACAAGCACTAAATGTTATGAGGCTACATAGTCCTGAAAGTGCTATCCTGTCGGCAGTAGTTTTTAATGCCATTGTTATTCCCTTACTTATTCCTTTAGCTTTAAAAGGCGTGGCTTACAAGCCGATTGGTGCAAGTGCTTTGCTAAGAAGAAACCTGCTCATATATGGCTTAGGTGGGGTGATTGTGCCGTTTATAGGCATTAAGCTAATTGACATGGTTGTATCTATTTGGTTTTAAAAAATATAAGAAGATAAAAAATCTAAAATGAAACAAAATATATTACCTGCCATCAAATTTTCAATTCTTTTGTTAGTAGTGTTTGCGGTCATTTATCCCATTATCATTTGGGTGGCAGCACAAGCTGCACCAAACAACGGTAGAGGCGAAGTAGCAACAGTTAACGGGAAGGTGGTAGGCTATACAAACGAAGGTCAAAACTTTTCAGATGATAAATACTTCTGGTCGCGTCCATCTGCTGTAAGCTACAATGCGGCAGGCAGTGGTGGCAGCAACAAGGGTCCAAACAATGCTGATTATTTGCAGGTAGTTAATGACAGGCTTGATACCTTCCTTGTACATAATCCCACCGTTAGAAAGGAACAGGTTCCGGTAGAATTGGTAACAGCTTCAGGCAGCGGTATAGATCCACATGTTTCGCCACAAGGCGCACTTGTTCAGGTTGAGAGGGTTGCCAAAGCAAGAAATATTTCAGTAAACAGGCTTAAACAATTAGTGGATGAACAGATTGAAAAACCCCTGCTTGGCATGTTTGGTACTTCAACAATAAATGTATTAAAGCTAAATATTGAATTAGATAAGTTAAAATAAACAACAGAATAAATAAACGACAATGAAAAAGATTTTATTAGCCGCAACAACTTTTATAACCACTGCATCATTGGCGCAAGACAGTTTAACTACCACGAATCCTTTAATCATCAGTGGTTACATTGAAAGCTATTACACCTACGATTTTAATAAACCTGCTGACAATAACAGACCCGGCTTTATTTACAGCCATAACCGTCATAATGAGTTTAATCTAAACCTCGGCTTTATTAGAGGAAGTTATACTACAAATAAAGTACGAGGCAACCTTGCATTAGCTGCAGGCACTTATATGAATGCAAATTATGCAGCAGAGCCCGGTGTACTAAAAAACATTTATGAAGCGAATGCAGGTTTTAAAATTGGCAAAAAGAATTTG
>DASVST010000409.1:0-12279 GCA_036387965.1 Segetibacter sp.
CTCCGCAATAATAGGAAGGTTTGGGGACATTTGGATAAATGGGAGAGTTTCAAGAAGGAATTGGTTAAGGCGAACGTGACGGAGATAAGTAGCGAATTCGATGAACCATTTTTACGTCTTCTAAGTGTTGCTTATAAATTAAGATATTTTGATTTTGAGCCTGACATTCAGGTAATAGGGTTTATGGTTAATCAAGTTTTAGGAGAACTTGATTATACTATTAATAAAATTGAAATCGATACAACCTTTGAAAAGGACGGTGCGATAGTAAGTAGTTATTACAAAAATGACGTAGAAAAAAAGTATGAAGTGCTTTTTTTAAACAACTTTGTACTGAATGGTTTAGAGAAAAAGGAATTTATGGAAAGACCTGGTGAATGTTATCTCTATATGTTTCCAACTTACAAGCATGGCGAACTAAATGTGATACGGAAGGATGTAAAAGTAGAATACAGTGGTAGGATAACAACACATGAAGACGAAGCTTTTCCATTTCGAAGTTCCCAAGAGCCAAAGTAGCGTCTCTTTTTAAAATATTTTATCCCGTTTTGTTTTAAAAATTTGTTGCTCATTCTTGGAGTCTTGTCTTATTGCTGCTAACGTGAAGAGGCTTTGTGCAGGTTGGATATTTGAAATACAAATGCTCACTCTACCACTGCCGTTGTTTATTGTTTACAGTTAAAATTACTTCCTTCAGCCCAACTTGCACACAAGCCTTTGTTAGGCGCCGTCTTCGAGCATCTACTTGCTTCTTATACTCCATTTGTCATTGACAGTTTCCCGAACAGCATAATGTCCAACAGGCATATCAGCTAACTCCAAAAGTGTAGGGTCTAACACTACGATTTCTCCTAAACCTACAATCATTGCTACATCCTCATATCTCTCAAATTCCTCACTGCTAAAAAATTGCCAAGCACCGTCGTCTTCTTCATGTGTCACATACGTAATTGGCTTTTTATCCTTCATAACATACTTAGTAGTAAAGACTGCTGTATTATCAGCTTCTTCAAATTTCTTTTGCTTTTTCTTAAAAAACATATTGGAATATAAAGATGGCTGGGCGATGGCGCCTAACAGTTAGGGATTGCCGAAGGCGGCTGATGATTTTTGAAATTAAACCTTTTTCGCCGCTTTTGGCAATCCCTTGTTGTGTGCCGTTGTTCATTTCACCGAGAAACCTGATTGAATCAGAAAGGACATTTTGCAAATCCACGATTTGCGAAGTGTTCTTTCAATCAACAGCTACTACTACTTCAAACTATATTCGCTTTATCCCAACAAATAATAGGAAATGCCAATAAAAGAGGCTAACTTAGTGAGCACTTGCATCAGCTTAAATAAATAAACTTCCTACGCTTCTGCAAGTGCTCACTAAGCCCCTTTTTTTAGAGCTTTAAGAAATGTCTAAAATTTAGGCTCTCTCTTATATATCCAAGACTTTACCGAGCATCGTTACAATGGCGCAACAACAGCTAATTTATGCTATTATACGCTATTCAAAAATAATTATTTTGTTGAAAATCAATGCTAGTTATAGCGTGTTTTGTGTTGTCGTTCCCGGCTTTATGCTATAGGTCGAGATTGTCTAATGGACTGATAATATTTTGCAGTTGTCGCCTGCTTACATGGGTATAACGCATTGTTGTTTCAATGTTGCTATGACCAAGCAGTTCCTGGATCAGCCGAATATCAGTTCCGTTTTCATGCAGATGTGTAGCAAAGCTGTGTCTTAAGGTGTGTATGCCACCTTTAAAGTTAATTCCTGCCCGCTCCTTAGCCTGTTTAAAAACTTCCTGTAAACTTCTGTATCCATATTGTCCTCCGGTCACGCCTTCAAACAGGTATTCGGTTGGCTTATATATTCTATAGTAGGCTCTTAATTGTTCTAACATTTTTACAGATAATAATGCTTGTCTGTCTTTCTTCCCCTTTCCACGCCTAACACTTATTACCATCCTTGCAGAGTCGATGTCTGAAATACGCAGGCAAATTATTTCGTTTAATCTTAAACCACTTGAATATGCCATCATTAACATTGTGCGGTGCTTAATGTTTTCAGTGCACTTAATCATCTTCACTATACAAGACGAGTCATGCACCTTTGGCAACTGTTCGGGTTTTTTAGGACGTGGCAAATCAAAGGTTATGTGGGGTCTGTTTTTAACCTTCTCGAAGTAGAACTTGATAGCATTGATGGTTGTATGTACCCGGGCTTCAGAATACGATTTGTTTGTTACCAGCCACAAAACATATGATTGTAAGTGCTCTGTGTTAAGCTCTGATATAGCTTTTGAACTTAGCAGCCTAAGTAACACAAGAAATTCGGACGTGTATGTTTTAAGGGTGTCTTACTATACCCTTTTAGTATGATCATCTTCTGAAATTCTTCGAGTGCAGCCAGGTTTTCTGCACATAAAGGGCGTGCAATTAAATTTTTTGCTGATAATGAAGGTTTCGTTTTAATAGGTAAGTCGGAGTGATTGTTCAACTTTCTAAATTTGATTAAAAGTTAATAATAACTGCTGACATATGCCTGCATCGGGAAATATTAGACTAAACTTGAGTGCAGCTTCTGCTTATAGTAAAGTTGGTTGTTTTTGTAATAGCAAGTGTAATGCTGCTATGTAAACTTAGTTCGAAAGGAGCGTCGCCAATGAAGTTCAATAGTAATCCAGTCGCCGATACAATAAATTTACTCTTTATAAAAATTTACTGCACTTGCCTGAGCGGTACAGGTTACCACCAAATCGTTTATGCAAACATGCGGGGGAAGTGTGGCGCAATACCATGTTATGTTTGCAACATCCCCGGCGTAAAGTGGTGTAAAGCCCTTATAAATTTGGTTGGCTTTATCTTCATCACCCTTAAAACGTACAATTGAAAATTCTGTTTCTGCAGCGCCGGGGTGTATAGCAGTTACTTTTATTTTATACGGAAGTAAATCGATACGCAGCGATTTGCTTATTGCATCAACGGCGTATTTGCTTGCACAATAAACATTCCCTTTTTCATAAATTTCTTTGCCTGCAACTGAACCGATGTTTATAATGTGTCCTTGTTTTCTGTCGGTCATGTAGGGGAGAACTGCCTTTGTTACATACAGCAAACCTTTCACGTTTGTATCTATCATGGTATCCCAATCTTCCATGTTTCCATCCTCAAAGCTATCGCGACCTAAAGCAAGGCCGGCATTGTTTATCAAGACATCAATCTCCTGCCACTCGGCCGGTAAATTTCTCAGGTGCTGAAATACTTCATCTTTGTTTTGAACATCGAATACAAGGCTTAATACTCTTGATTGATATTTTGATCTTAGTTCATCAGCAAACTGGTGCAACCTTTCTGCCCTGCGGCCGGTGATAATACAATTCCACTTTTGTGATGCAAATTCTTCTGCTATAGCTTTTCCAAATCCTGATGTAGCGCCTGTTATAAGTATGATCTTGTTCATACCTGCGAAGGTAGCATGTGAAGGGGAAAATTTTAGAGAGTTCTTACATCAAGAATCGTTCATCCTACATCAGACATTATTCTTACCTGATAAGTACAAACGTTCCTTTTCTGAAAACTTTTTTATCAAGATAATCTGTTGCTTCTGCCATAAAAACGTAAGTGCCGCTTGCTTGCTGTTTTCCGGCAAAAGTTCCATCCCATCCGGTGCCTTCTTCTGCAGTATTAAAGATTAGCTGTCCCCACCGGTTATAGATTTTGAAATAGGTGAGCCCTTTCATTCCTACCAATGTAGGCTTTAAGATGTCGTTTTTTCTGTCTGCGTTTGGCGTAAACGCTGTGGGTATAAATATTTCGGGGCCGGTCTTAAAAATCTTCACATTAATATCATCATCTGCAAAGCATCCTTCAGCAATGCCAACTCTTACACGATAGGTTATTGATTCAATGTCTGATCCTAAAGTAATAACAGGAGTGGCAGTATTAAAACCGGTCATGCCTATGGTTGGGCTCCATAAGTAACTAGTTCCACCCGATGCCTTTAGTTGCAAAGGTTGATTAGCAACAACAGAGGTATCATTACCTGCAAAAGCTAAGATCTTTGGAAGGACTACCACTGTTAATGTATCGCGGTGTGGCTTAGGACATCCAAGTGTATCGTAGGAGCTGAGTATATAATTGGTGGTTGTTATCGGTCCTGCTACCGGGGTAAGCGTTTGCGGATTTTGTAAAGAATTTGTAGGCGACCATGTGAAGGAAGAGCCAACTATTGATCCTGTTATTTGTGTGCGGCTGCCATAGCAAAGGGTTACATCTTCTCCGGTTTCTGCCTGTGGATATGGAGTGACTTTTATAAGCACAGAATCACGATGCTGGCACTTACCTAAATTGGCAGTCAAATAGTATCGTGTAGTAGATAACGGTACAGCAACCGGGTTTTTTATAGTGGGGTCGCTTAAGTCGGTTGCAGGAGACCACACATATTGCAGGGCATGACTAACAGGACGTAATAGAATGCTATCCGTGCGGCATATGGATGTATCTCTGCCTGCATCTACTGTTATAAAATCGAGTACGTTAACCTTTAAAGAATCTTTACTTACACAGCCATTTTCGTTTAAGGTAACATAGTAGGTAATAGTGTCTTTAGGATATACCTGCGGATTACTTGAACCAGGATTTATAATATTAATATTTGGTGTCCAGGTAAAAATACCGCTACCCTGTGCAATAATGGGAAGAGTGTCAATGCTGCAAATCAAAGTATCTTTAAAAGGCAGTGTAAGTAATGGAAAATCATTGACGACTACAGGTTTCGTTATCGTTGCCGTACAGCCTTTACTATTTGTTACAACAAGGCTTGCAGTCCTGTTGCCTGAATTTTGATATTTGTAGGTGTTGTTTTTTAAGGACGATGTGTCGTCACTTGAATTGATGTCTCCAAAATCCCATCTCCAACTATCTACCACGCCATACTTTGTTACTGTTCTGTCGTTGAATTGAAAAGGTGATGCAAAGCAACTTCCTATAACATCAAAAGCTGGTGTAAAGCCCGGGAATATACGAACAGGCCTGGACGCAGAATCTTTACACCCGTTTGGAGTCTCTACCCGAAGCTTTAATGTGTATATACCCGTATCAGAATAAGTGTGCGTAGGCGTAGCTGAAGTTGAAATATTATTAGCACCTGAAGCAGGATCACCAAACTGCCAGGTATAACTGGAAATTGGCGACGTTGACAGGTTTTTAAAGTCAAGTGTATAGCCATCACATGTTATATAGGAGGGTTCTAAATCAGCAGCAGAAACGCTGCAACTTGCTACAGTTATATGTATCTCCTTTTTTGTTTCACCAATTCTAACACCGTTTCTGTATTCTGTAACACATACTGCTACTACATAATCGCCGGTAATGCCAGGAGCAATACCAGTTATTAATCCTGTTTTTGAATTGATGGTTACATCCGGACCCATTGGAGATCCGCCACTATAGCCACCGCTATAAGGTACAGCAGAATATGGGGGATTAGATGGAGGGTTGGGCTTTGCACTATTTGGTCCCGTCATACCACTGCCACCGCCTACTAAACCCGTGCAGAAATCATAAGATAAAGAATCACCATCCTGGTCAACTGCGCCAAAATCGAACGTGAAACTTCCGTTATAACAAATAACCACAGTATCTCTTTGGGCAAATCGGGGGCTATTGTTTTTTTCGAAATTAATACCGTTGATGGTTCCTGGTATCGATGTAGAATAGGTAACACCTATGGTACTTGAGTTGCTCACATTTTGAATTCCTGCTATACGGCAGCAGCGTTGAACTGCCAAAACATACCCTGCGGAATTAGAAGGTAAATCCACAGTTGTAACATATGAATCAATTCGAAAGCAGGTAACCGGCTGAGGAAAAATACAGGGGTTGAATGATAGCTTCTCAATTTTTTCTGTTCCTGAATTAGCAACAGTAATTTGCTTAACTAACTGGTTCGTACTGCCATTGAAGATTCCGAGGAAGACCTCATTATCTACTTGCATAGGATTGGAATTACAATCGAGATATTGCTTTACTGTAATCCTGTAAGAGATGGTTCCCGGAGTTGCTCCTTCACCTAATGCTTCATAATATACCCAACCCCCCTTAAGGTGGTTACCATACGAAACAAAAGAAGCAATTAAGAGAACTGATAAAAAAGCAAGTTTCTTCATATCTGTACAAACTTCAAACAGCGGGCTAACCAGTGTTTTTTAAGGTAAACTGAAACTAATTCTGTTGGCTGTGAATGTACGAAACCTTCAGCAGATAGAATGGAGCTGCTTTACGAGTTTAGACCTCTGTCAACTTCTGTAAGATGAGAAAAATTTGCATTACGCTGCTTTGTGAAATTGCTAAAGTTCAGCAGAAACAAACTCAAGCATGAAATTATTTAGTTGATCGGGTGCTTCGAGCATTCCCATGTGTCCAACATTATCTAAAATATGTATATGAGAAATGCTGGGCAGGTGTACCTGGTTTAAAACAATTTTCAACGGTGCTGCAACGTCTTCGTTACCTAAAACAAATAAAATGGGAACAGAAGCGTTTTCTAAAACCTGAATCCTCCCGGGACGGTTCATCATAGCCGTATAATATTGAATTAAAGCTTCTTTTGAGAATTGCCTGCTTTGTTCTACCAGTTCTTCAACTGCACCGGGGTTATTCTTTTTAAAAGCTTGTCCGAACAAGTTTGGAATAGTGTTTTTTAGAAACGGGAAAGCACCATATTCGTTTATTAGTTTTATTCCCTGCGCTCTGTTCTTTTTCTTCTCTTCATTGTCAGCTGAAGCACTTGAGTGTATTAAACCAAACCCGGTAAGCATTTGCGGGTATTTTTCAGCAAATGCCAAAGTAATATATCCCCCCATGCTGTGCCCAAGGAGTTTGCATGATGTTATCCCTTCGTGTTGAAGTAAATCATGCAAACATTCTGCATAGTCATCAATAATTACGTTCTCTTTTGTAAGCAGATCTGATTTGCCGGAACCCGGTAAATCAGGAACTAAGACCTTGTAGTATTTTGTAAGAAAGTTTACCTGGTGATTAAATATCCTGCTGTCTTCACCAAAGCCATGAAGTAGTACAACTACATCACCTTCACCATAGATGTTGTAGGTAATGTTTGTACTATGGTATTGAAACGTTTTCTCCATTAAACCAGCTCTAGTGCTTTCTTTTGTTAAGCTTCTTTTTCGCAAGCATGAATAAGTTCATTGCTAATAATGCTGCCCCAAGTACTATTGCTATCCTTGAAATTATATCTCCATGCCTTACAAAAAACGTTTCTTCTGCTAAAGCAGGAATATTAAACTTCATTGAAGCTCTTTGTGCCCATTGCCGCGTTTCTACCAATCTTCCTTTGCTATCTATTACTGCTGATATTCCTGTATTAGCGCTCCGGGCAATCCACCTGCGTGTTTCTATTGCTCTTAAACGTGCATAATTTAAGTGCTGCCGGTGACCCGGTGTATTTGCCCACCATGCATCGTTGGTTAAAATGGTTAGTACAGTTGCACCTTTGCGAACATATTCGGCAACATATTCTCCATATATACTTTCGTAGCAAATTATTGGCGCCGAAACATAGGGGTTGTTGGTTGTTTTAAAAACAGCAGGCTCCTTACTTTTACCATATCCTCCTGCTGTACCACCAAAGTGTTCAAAAATGTCAGCAAGCCACATCAAAAAATCAGGCAATGTTTCTACACCGGGAACCAGTTTGCTTTTGTTGTAAAACTGCAGTTGTTCGTTCGCTTTTATGGCGACAGAGGCATTAAAAGCATCAAAGTAAGTTCCATCGCCCTGGCTTTTGCGTGCGGTGTTTGTTGCTTTTTCTGTACCGTATGTTTTAAACGTTTCAATACCCGTAACAAGTGTTACACCAGGATGCCGTTTTACAAAATCAAAAACCGGTGTATAATAGAAATTTTGCTCAACCTGGTCTTGTAAAACCGCCATTGGTAAAGCAGTTTCCGGCCATAATACCAAACGGGTATTAGCATCTAAGCCTTCTTCAGAAAGAGAAATTAATCTCTGTACCTGTTCTTCTGTTGTACCGGCTGCAAATTTTTCATTGTACGGATCTACATTAGGTTGTACGATGATAACAGTGGTATTTGGGAGAGCAGGTTTACTTTCTGCTTCTGCCTTAAGAAGAATTGAAGAAATAAAAAATGGAAAGGCCAGGAATATTAAGCCAATAATAGAGTATTCAATTTTCCATTTTAAAGCTGCTGTCTTCCAGTTTTTTAATAATTGAAAAACAATCACATTAACAAACAAGACCCATAAACTGCCGCCGCTGGTACCCGTTACTTCATACCACTGAACCCATTCGGGACTTGAAGCAAATACATTTCCGAGGGTAAGCCATGGCCAACTTAGCTGCCAGTTAAGATGAATATATTCAAAGCACAACCAGAAAATAATAAAACCGGCGTAGCCAATCATGTCACCAAATTTATTTTTAAAAACATGGTAGCCCCACAAAGGAATTGTCATTAAAAAGCTATTCGCAATAATGGCCCCGATTGCTCCCGCAGCAGTTGAATTCCATATCCACCACGTAGTTCCAGCATTCCAGATGAACATCGAGAGAAAGGAGAATACAAAAAAGCGAAGCCTTTCAGTATGTTTTTCTGCAAGAAATAATAGTGGCACCCATGCTATAAATATCAAGGCAGTTAATGGCGACATTGGCCATGCTGCAAATAATAATATACCTGATAAAATACTGAGGAAAAGAGATGAGTAATTTTTCAAAGAAAGCAGTTTAGAGCAGCGGCAAGTTCGTTCTTTTTAAAAAATAAAAACTGATAAATCTACAGCAGAGGTGTTTTTAAGATATTAGCTGAATGACTTTACGAATGTTAATCAAAAACCTTTTTCGTTTGTGATTTTTGTTACGCAAATGCTTATATATTTGCACTCCCTTAAACGTTCGGGGCGTAGCGTAGCCCGGTTATCGCGCCTGCTTTGGGAGCAGGAGGTCGCAAGTTCGAATCTTGCCGCCCCGACGAAAAAACCTCTTCAATTTTGGAGAGGTTTTTTATTAATATTTACATGCTCATACTATACAACAACTTGAAATGGGTTATCAAGAGCAAACGATTTGGATAGACCTGATGATCTTTTAGGAACGTTGTTAACGGCTGATGGGTTTGCTGCCGTGCCAAGTAACCAATATCCCTTTTTAATTGAAGGGCAGAAGTATTTTAATGCTGGTTATAACACCAAAAGATATACTTCGGATAATTACCCCAACGTTTTACAAATAGAAACAAACATAAAAGGATTAAGAGAAAAAGTAAGCCGCCCATTATTTGCTCAATCCTTATCTAAAAACATTCTGATCAATTGAAAGAGCATCTTAATTTGTCACTGGAGAACAAGAGGAATTAAGTACAGTGTTCTTTATGATATTAGCTAAAAGTAAGAAGCACTGTAGAGCTTACAGTGCTTCTTTACATTATCAACAAAAGGAGCTACAATGGGTTTTGCTCTATAGTCGGATTTGTTTGGATTTCTCTGCGGGGAATCAGAAACTGCCATGTCTTATCTCCGGCAGGCACAGTTAAAATATTGGCAAGGGTAGTGGTTGCACCAGTTCCTGTTCTGTCCAATGCACCATTTGTACGTTTCAAATCTAAGAACCTGAAGCCTTCACCCCACAGTTCAATTCTTCTATGAACGAGAATTTCATCAATTAAAGCTGCACCTGTTTTTGTAGATTTTACATAACTGGCATCCCTGTTTTTCACAAGTGTAAATAATGCATCAGCAGCAGGACCATTTTGTCCTAATCGTGCCTTTGCTTCAGCTTCTATCAAATACAATTCGGCGAGCCTCATAAAAGGAATATCTCCTGCACTTACGTTCAAGTCCTTTACCATATACTTGCGATGCATCAATTTTACATTTTTTGCACTCGACTCCGGCATTCCTGTGGCTGCATTTCTAACACCAAAGTTTACTAGGTCAGCAGTAGTACCATCCCACCATAACTTTTTACGAATATCCGTAGCAGGTATTAAAGCATATAATTTAGAGCTTATCAATTTAGGGTTCGGCCTTGTATGAGCAGAGTTAAAATTACCTGACATGTAAGCAAAGAAGGAACCAAATGAAGGAAGTTGATCGGGTAGTTGGTTTGCTCCCCACATCCACTCAGAATTTGAAAGATTGTTAAATCCGGATAAGTAATCAGTATTGCTCATAAGAATGCCTTCCCGTGCTTCAACTGCAAGCTGCGCTGCAGCTTCCCAGTTTTGCATAGTTAAAGCAACTCTTGATTTAAAACCTTTAGCAACATTAAGGTTGATAAAAGTTTTATTAATACGTGCAGGAACTCCTGTTAGATTTGTTATGGCATCATCTAAGTCTTTATTGATTTGGGTATACACGTCTTCTACACTTGATCTTGGAAGGGGATCTGTAGAATTTTTCAATACAATGGGAACACCGGGTTGATTGTTAGGCTTGAGTGCAGCATCATAACGAATGCCCCATAACTGAACAAGATTAAAATGACACCATGCTCTTAATGCAAGCGCTTGCCCTTTAATATCTTTTTTTTCTGCTTCTCCGCCAGGCACATTATCTATGTTGGCAATAATCATGTTTGCGTTGGCCGTCATCTGGTAGTAAAACCTGTAAACCCATTCATTTATAGCACTTGTTTCTGAGCGATGGTCTACCCACCTGTAAGAACCACGGAAGTAGGTGGTGCCTGCGGCGGAATGAACAACGTCTTCTCCCAAAAAATCCATGCTTATCATTATATCAGGATGTCCATCCTGCGACTGACTTGCATATTGCAGATACAATCCGCGGTAAATACCGTTTAAGGCAGCACGTGCATTTGCTATTGATTTAAAAGCATCTGCTTCTGAAATCTGGTCTGTAGGCTGGGTATTAAGAAAATCTTTTTTGCACGATGTAAGACTTAAGCAAAAAGCCAGAACCACATAGAAGCTGTATTTTAATTTTTTCATTTTTTTATTTTTAAAGAGTAACATTTACACCTAATGATACCACACGAGCCGGAGGATACGTATAAGATGGCGATCCTGTATATGTTTGTGTAGGGTCTAATCCTTTTCGTTTAGAAGTAATAAATAGGTTTTCTCCACTTAAATAAATCCGGGCATTTTGCATTCCCGCTTTCGAAGCATATTTCTTTGGTAGGTTGTATGTTAATGAAAGCGTTCTCAAACTAAGATAAGTGGCATCAACCATCCAACGGTCACTGTCAACAGGAGTAACATCCAATTGTCTTCTTGGCACATTTGTAATATCGCCTGGCCTTTGCCAACGAGTAAGTGCATCTTTATGAAGTGCACGGCCGTAAGTGCCGGGGTACATTAAAGACTGGTAATCGTTATCAAATGTTTTACCACCGACCTGGTACATAAAAAGAAAATCAAGTGAAAACTTTTTATAAGAAATCCTGTTATTTATACTTCCGTAGAAATCAGGAATTGCACTTCCGCTGTAGGCATATCTCGCATTGGCAGTGCTGGTTGTAACAGTATCACCCCTTTTATTTACAAATGCTGTTGTGGCAGTTGTATTATTAGCCCAATACAAGTCATTCCCGGTTTCAGAGTCAACACCATACCATTGGCGTGTCCAGAATTCGTATAATGAATTACCAACAGTGTATTTTTTTGTTCCACTTACCCTGCCTTCATATTGAGCAGGAAGAGTAAGGATAGTATTCTTGAAACTTGTCCAGTTTACGTTTACATTCCATTTTAGCTTTTTTGTTTTTACAACATCTCCTGCAATCTGCAATTCAACTCCTCTGTTTCTCATACTTCCAAAATTTACATTCCTGCTATCAACGCCTGCAGTAAGTGTCAGGGGTAAGTCAAAAAGAAGATTATCGGATTGCCTTTGAAAAACTTCTATGCTTCCATTTATTCTATTTTTCAATATTGCAAACTCCACTGCGCCATCCACACTTGTACTTGTTTCCCACAAAAGATCGTTACTTGAAAGACTGGCCTGCATCATACCGGGTTGAGGTCCGTTATTGTAGCCAAGTGTATATAATGCCTGGTATAAGAAATAACCCGATAGGTTATCGTTACCTACCGACCCGTAAGAGCCACGGAGTTTAAGTTGATTTATCCATTTAACTTTAAAGAAGCGCTCCTGGTCTATGTTCCATGCTCCTCCTAAAGAATAAAAATTATCCCATCTTTTATCAGGATGAAATTTAGATGATGCATCACGGCGGAAAGATGCCGATGCAACATACTTATTTGAATAATTATATTCTACTCT
>DASVST010000410.1:0-1925 GCA_036387965.1 Segetibacter sp.
ATGGAATTTTAGCACCCCCTGCATCTAATAAACAAAGACATTAAAATGGAAACAAATAAAATTTTAAAGGCTGATATACTCGATATTATATTCGAAGGAAGGAATAAAGAGTATGGTGCTTACCAGTTAAGACGAACTTACAATAAAAGACTTTTCACAGCATTAGGTGTAATGGCTGCCGTTTGTTTAATTGTTCTTTTAAGTTCATTTTTTGGTGGCGGAAAAGATGATGAAGATCAAATTGTAGTGCAGGATGTAGTACTGGAAGAAGTGAAGGAAGAAAAAAAGCCTGAACCACCACCTCCACCACCACCACCTAAGCAAGAGCCTCCGAAAGTTGAAATTGCAAAGTTTACTCCTCCCCAAATTGTAAAAGATGTGGAAGTAAAACCTGAGGATGAGATAAAGGAAGTTGAAAAAATGGAAGAGGTGAAGATAGGTACTCAAAACGTCGAGGGTACTAAAGACGAAGGTTTTGTAGCGCCTCCTGTTGAAGAAAAAGGTACTGGTGTAGTAGAAGCGCCAAAAGCGGTTGAAGAAGATTACGATAAAGTATTTACAAAGGTTGAGAAGGAAGCGAAATTTCCTGGTGGTTTAGGGGCGTGGAAGAACTTTTTGGAGAGAAATCTAAACGCCCAGGTTGCTGCTGATGATGGCGCACCTGCGGGAAATTATACAGTAAAGGTTCAGTTTATAGTAGATAAAAACGGAGCTGTTAGTGATGTAAAGGCTATTGAAGTTCCAAAATCTTGCCCAAGCTGCGGTCCTGAGGCGGTTAAAGTAATTAAGAGAGGACCTAAGTGGGAGCCTGCTGTTCAGAATGGTAGAAATGTAATTTATCAAGCCATTCAGAACGTAACTTTCCAGGTGTCTGAAGACTAATCATTCTTAAAATAGATTTGAAAAATCCTCCATTTAGGAGGATTTTTTGTTTGTGTAAATTGCAACCTTAATTCTTAATAGATGCTTGGAAAGTTATCGGGTTGGGATGATACAATTGTCGCTTTAGCTACACCGCCGGGGGTTGGTGCTATTGGGATTATCAGAGTAAGTGGAACGGATGCTATAAACATTGTAAATCGGTTATTCCAATCTAAAAACCTGAATAAGCAAACTTCTCATACCATACACGTCGGGCTGCTGAAAGAGGATAGTGTTATACTAGACCAGGTAGTTGTCTCAATATTCAAGGCTCCGTCATCCTATACAGGAGAAAATGTCGTTGAAATATCTTCACATGGATCGCCTTTTGTTCAGGAGAAAATAATAAATGCTATAACAGCAAAAGGAGCAAGATTAGCAAAGCCTGGAGAATTTACACAACGGGCATTCTTAAGTGGTAAAATAGACCTTACACAAGCTGAAGCTGTAGCAGATCTAATTTTAAGTAATACAGAAACCAGCAGAAAAACAGCTTTGCAAAACATCAGAGGTGGATTTTCAGAGATACTAGCAAACCTTCGGGATCAATTACTTTCTTTTTCTGCCCTGATAGAGCTTGAACTGGATTTTAGCGAGGAAGATGTAGAATTTGCAGATCGCACTCAGCTCTATCAATTAATATCTTCTGCTCAACAAACCACTAAAAATCTCATTGAATCATTTGCTTTAGGTAACGTAATAAAGAACGGAGTTCAGGTTGCTATAATAGGGAAGCCAAACGCTGGCAAGTCAACGCTTTTGAATGCACTGCTAAATGAGAACCGCGCAATTGTTAGTGAAATTGCAGGCACCACGAGAGATACAATTGAAGAAGTACTTAATATAAACGGAATTTTATTCCGATTGATTGATACAGCAGGAATACGGGATCACACGGATAACGTTATTGAGTCGATGGGAGTGGAGAAGAGTTATGAAAAGATGAAACAAGCGGATGTAATAATTTATTTATTTGACGTGAATCAGTTCGAGATTGGTGAACT
>DASVST010000411.1:0-2648 GCA_036387965.1 Segetibacter sp.
TAACAGAATTAATTTATAATCATATTAATAAATCTGAGAGAAGTTATAGTTTATTTGAATTAGCAAATTCGTTTTTAAAGTCCTGCGACAATAAAGACCAGGTGTTTTATTGCATATTAAATAATAAATCACCGTGTGGGATACTATGGGCCTCAATAACGAATAACACCGCTGAAGTTGGTTGCATTATTTCATCGAAGGAGCGTGGCAAAAAAGTAGGTTCTATTTCTTGCAGCTTGTTTTATACCGAACTCCTCAAGTTGCAACCTGATATTTTAGAGTTTTCGGCAGTAGCATCTCATAAAAACTTGCCTTCTATTAAATTAATGAGTTGCTTAGGACTTTCAAAACAATCAATATCCCCTTCCGCAACATTAAATAACCAATGGGTTACATTCAAAGTGAAAGCGGGAGAATTAATTAGTTATAAATAATGTTTGAGAACTGAGTTGCCTTATTTATTTGTACTGACTTTTTTCAGATTATTGATGTGAATTATTGTTTCTGAAGATCATTAAGGATTTAGAATTTCATAAAATAATAAATATCGTTTATTACACAAATTGATCAACTATGATTGAAAATAATCAGCAACCGTTTTCCTATACTGTCAAAACTGAAGGGGGGGATTATCCTTTTTTTTATATTGAACAGCAAGGGATAGTTTACATATCAATTCAGTCAGGGCTTCAATATGAACAAGGCAAGTGGGTTGAAATTGGACCTTATCCATCAAGTTTTACAATTGGAAAGTATAGCGAGAATGGCACTCAAATAGCGGCGGACTATTCAACTCAGGGCAGTGAAGGTGATTTTACAGCAACGAGTTTGATTCTTAGTTTCAATTTGAAAGTTGATTTTACTCAGCCGTTGCCTCTAGAAAATATATCATTGCCGGACTGTAGTTATACTTATTTTGTTAGCGATGCTGGTGGTGTTCCTACGCCGGTTACGGAATTGGTGTTAAACACATAGTTATCTTATACGGAATTAATAAATAGTCTCCTCAAGCGAAGCACACAGGTGTCGTATATATTAAAAAATAAGGATTTCGGTTATTTGGATGTTGGGAGTATAACAGATGAATAATGAAAATATTTTCCTACAAAGAACCGCCCTTTTTTCAAAAAGAATTTAATGGCTACAAATTAAAAACCCACCAGTTCCAGAAAGCAGAAGATATATATGGAATGTGGGACAATTGTTCTCCCGAAGAAGCAGACTATATTTTTGTTCCATTCATTTTTTATGCTAATTCTATTTCGCCTGATATTGATGAGGTAGCAATGAAATTTTTTACAGAACAATTAAAATGGTTTAACCAATTTCCTGAAAAGCATATTATTCTCGATATCTCCGATCTGGATTTGCCTTGTAAATGTTTGGCGCAATCTATAGTTTTTAAAACTAGTGCCAACATTCGTTATCATGATATTTATTCGCTGCCTTATTATACCCAACCGATTAGGTATGCCCCGCCTGTCACAAGTGCAATTTATGATCTTTGCTTCCAGGGAAGCTTAGCCACCCACCCAATTCGGAAAGAAATGGCAAAATGGGTTCCGACGTGGGCGGAATATAAGGTCAATTTCATTGAAAATGATCTGCAATTTTGGTCCTTTAATAAGGATAAACAAGCCGTACTTCAAAGCTCATTTAAACAGCAGATAAAGGATTCAGTTTTTGTTCTTTGTCCAAGAGGGCGTGCATTAAATTCAGTGCGTTTCTTTGAAACCTTATCTTGTGGCAGAATACCTATTCTTATTACCGACGCCGCAAAGTTGCCTTTAGAGTCGATCATCGACTATTCCAAATTCTGCGTTTTCATTCCCGAAGGATATTGCAGATGGATCCCAGATTTTATTAAAGATTTTCTAGAAAGAAATAGTATTGTAGAAGCATCTAAAATTGCAAGAAATGTATATGATACCTATTTTGATCCGTCACAATTTCGCAATTTGCTTACAGCTACAATTAATTTTGAACGAAAATAAATTGATATTTCCTTCCGAATTAAAGTCACCTCAGTTTCTTCTTTAATGATATTTTAATTGATAATCGTATTACTACGGTTGTTCGGGTTATTAAAGTTACCCAACATTACATGGCAATTCAATGTTGCAACCTTTATAACCCTTAAACAACCAAGAAAATGAAAAAAATTTTATTTATGTTCTTCGCCTTCGGAACTCTTACTGTGGGTGGACAGCAATTGAAAGACTTCAAGAAAGATGATAATTGGTATTACTTCAAAGGAACTAAGACAGCCAAGCTTAAACTAGTTGACTTCGCCAAAAACTTTAAGACTGAACTTGAATTATCGAATGATGATGAATTATCTCCTAAAAGAACTGAGAACGATCAAACACAAATCAAACATATTACCTACCAGCATTTTGTAAATAACATCGAGGTTGAAGGTTCAGAGTTACTCATACATTCTGATAGAGCGGGAATTTTAACAGAATTGGCTACAGACAAGTTAACAAAAAAAGTATCAAAGCAGTCAACCTCCATTTCAGAAAAACAGGCCCTGAATTCTGCACTTAAAATCTTAGGAAACAAAAAGTACGCATGGCTGGATTCTTTATCTGAAGCTGAAATAAAAGAAGAATCACAAAACAAGCTGGCAACTAATTTTCCTACTG